>NZ_JBFANF010000047.1:0-93466 GCF_040674675.1 Dactylosporangium sp. NPDC049742
ACGCGGGCGCAGCACGGACGCGGGCGCAGCACGGACGCGGGCGCAGCACGGACGCGGGCGCAGCACGGACGCGGGCGCAGCACGGACGCGGGCGCAGCACGGACGCGGGCGCGAGGCGGCAAGTGAGCAGTCGATGACCCAATGGCCATGCGGCGGGCAAGCGGCCGGCGCGACGAGGGCCGGGGGGCACGCGGTGGGACGGGTCAGGGGCGCAGCGCCTCGGCGAGGGCGCGGGCCGGTGGGGTGAGTGAGCCGTGGACGAGTTCCGTGCGGTGCACGAGTCGCGGCCGCGTCACCGGGACGCCGGCGACGCCCGGGTGGGTCAGTGGGCCGGGCAGCAGCGCCAGGCCCGCGCCCGCGGCCACGAGGGCGAGCAGGCCGCCGGTGTCGGTGCCCTGGTAGGTGAACCGTTCGCGGAACCCGCCGCTGTGCGCCAGCGCCCGCAGTTGCGGCAGGGGCGTGGCGACGTCGGGCGCGTCGATCCACGTCGCGTCGGACAGGTCGGCGAGGCCGACGGATGCGCGGCCGGCTAGTGGGTGGCCGGTGGGGAAGGCGACCAGGGCGGCGGACTCCGCCAGTACCGACGCCGCGAACTGCCCTGCGTCGGGCAGTGGCAACGGGTCGCTGGGTGCTGTCACGCCGTCGAGGAGTCCGACGTCGAGCGTCCCGGTGGCGACGCCGGTGGCCACCGCCTCGCGGCCGGCCAGCAGCAGCGTGAACCGCACGCGGGGCATGGCCCGCTGCACCTCGGCGAGGACCGCGGCGGCCCGCGCGCTGCCGGCGAACGGCGTGGCGCCGAGCACGACCGTTGCGGCGGGCTGGCCCGACAGGCGGGCCACGTCGGCGCGGGCGGCGCTCAGCCGCAGCAGGATCGGGCCGGCGTGTTCGAGCAGCCGCGCGCCCGCGTCGGTCGGCGCGACCGGCCGCCGGTGCAGCAGGGTGGTACCCAGGTCGGACTCGAGCGCGGCGATCTGTTGCGACACGGCGGACTGCGTGTAGCCCAGGTCCTGCGCCGCGGCGGAGAACGACCCGGCGCTCGCGACCGCGACGAACGTGCGCAGCAGGTGCGGATCCACGCCATCAGTATTGCTTATCCTGCTACGCGAATCAGTTGTTGGACTGATGTACGCCGGTCACGGGACAGTGGATGCATGACAGCGACCCGCACCGCCCGCATCGCCCTCGTGGGCGACCGCTCCCTGCACGTCCGTTCCCACTCCCGGATTCCGGGGCTGATCGACGTCCTCCGCGCGCAGCACGGCGTCGGCGTCGACGCGTACTGGATCCCGACGCCCGACGCGCCGGCGACCGACCTCGCCGGGTTCGACGGCATCTGGCTGCTGCCGGGCAGCCCGTACCTCAGCGAGGAGGGTGCCCTGCACGCCGTGCGGGTCGCCCGGGAGCACGGCATCGCGTTCCTCGGCACGTGCGGCGGCTTTCAGCACCTGCTGCTGGAGTTCGCCCGCACGGTCTGCGGCATCGCCGACGCCCGGCACGGCGAGTCCGAGCCCGACGCCGGCAAGCAGCTGATCGTCCCCCTTGCCTGCTCGCTCGTCGGCCACGAGGGCGCGGTCAACCTGACCCCCGGCTCGCTCGCCGAGCGCGTCTTCGGGGTCGAGCGTTCCATCGAGCGGTACCACTGCGCGTACGGGCTGGACCACGCCTTCCTGCCGGAGCTGACCCGGCACGGGCTGCGCTTCACCGGCTTCGACGACGAGGGTCAGGTGCGGGTCGCGGAGCTGGCCGGCCACCCGTTCCTGATGGGCACCCTGTTCCAGCCCGAGCTGGCCGGCGACGGCTCCCGCTGCCACCCGGTCATCCGCGCGTTCGCCGAGGCCGCCGTCTCCGTCGCCGGGCGGTCGCTGGTCGCATGACCGCCCGGCGGCGGCGCCTCGTTCCTGGGTCGGACAAGGCCGGGACGCCCGAGCGGCCGACCGGAAGCCGGAGGTGGTGTGCGATTCAGCGCAGGTCGGCGACGACGGCGAAGTGGTCCGACGGCCAGACGCCGTCGTGGGGGACGGTGCCCGCCAGGCGGACGCGCTCGACGGACCCGCGGCCCGGGCCTTGCAGGCCCACCAGGACGTAGTCGATCCGGGCGTTCGGCGTCGCGTGGCAAGTGACGTGCGGGTTGCGGCGGTCCCAGGTCCACCCTGGGTCGTCGCGGCCGTGGTACCGCCACGCGTCGACCAGCACCAGGCCCGGCACGACCGGCGCGGTGAGGTGTCCGCCCAAGCGCCGCATCTCGTCGGACTCGGGTTCGGCGTTGAAGTCGCCGGTGAGCACCGGCGGGTGCTCCGGGACGCGGTGCTCGGCCACGAACGGCACCAGCCGCTCGACCTGCGCGCACCGGGCCGCGGAGCCGTCGGGCGGGGAGTCCAGGTGGGTGGTGAACACCGGCACCGGACCGTCGGGGGCGTCGATGCGGGCGTGCAGCACCGTCCGGCCCTCGCCACCGAGGTCACCGATCGCGGTCGCACCGATCGGCCACCGGCTCAGCACCGCGTTGCCGACATCGATCGTCGTGTCGCCGACCCGGTCGTGCCAGCGCCCCGGCATCGGCGAGCTGCTGAACGCCCAGTGCATGCCGAGCTCCCTCGCCAGCAGCTCGACCTGGTGCTCCCCGCCGCGGACCGCCCAGGCCTCCTGCAGGCAGCACACGTCGGGCTGCTCGGACCGGAGGGTTGCGAGGATCGCCTCGTGCCGGGCCCGCCAGTCGCCGAACCGCCACCACACGTTCCACGTCATGACCCGCACCGTGCCGATCGTAGATCACCGATCCGTCGGGTGGTCCGCTCAGCGCAGGGCGGCGAGGACGGGCAGGAGCGCGGCGGGGTCCTCGACGTGGGCGTTGTGACCGAGGCCGGGAAGGTCGACCGGCTCCGGGACGAGCGCCGCGAGCTGCTCGTGGCTCACCATCTGGTCGTGCTCACCCCGGGCGAGGACGACCGGGACACGCGCGGCGGCGAGGAGGGCGGCGACCCCGGGCTCGCCGACCGCGAACGTCCGCGGGTCGTGCGTGCTCCGCCAGCCCTCGCCGTCGCGGGCCACGGCGGCGTCCGGCGCGTCGTCCTTGACGCCGACGAGCCCGGCGACGCGCTGGAAGCGAGTTGCGGCCTCCTCGCGGGTCGGGTGGATGATCGGCGGCTTCCTGGCGAGCGCCGCGGCGCGGTCGAGCTCCTCGGCGGTCCAGGCGACCTTGATGCCGAGCCCGACGACCGCCCGCACGCCGGGCAGCCCGGCGAGGTGCAGGCCGATCACCCCGCCGAACGAGTGCCCGACGACGACGGTCCCGCCCGGGTCGACCAGCCCGGCGACGGCGTCCGCGACCCCGGCGAACGTGTACTCCTCCTGCCACCCCGAGCCGCCGTGGCCCGGCAGGTCGGGTGCCACCCACGCCGTGCCGAGGAGGGCGGTCAGGTCGTCCCACACGTCGGCGGTGGCGCCGAGGCCGTGCAGGAGCAGGATCGCCGGGGTGCCGGAGCCACCGCGGAGCACTCGAAGGTCGGTCACCCCGACAGCATCCCCCACAACGGCGCCGGCACGAGCCGGCAACCACCCGCGCCCAGAATGAACGGGTGGCCCGCCCCGCGCCGGGACGAACGGTTCGGCGCTGGTTGTTGGCGCGTACGAGCGTCGGGTGGCCCGCCCCGCGCCGGGACGAACGGGTGATGCCTCGCGTGCTTCGCATGAGCACAGGTCGGTCATCACCCGCACGCCCACGACCGGGCCAGGCCGGGCCGGTCAGAGCGGCCCGGGTCGAGACGGGCGGCGGTGGGCGTTATCTGGCGGTGGCGTATGCCAGGAGGCGAGGGGTCGTGACGTCGCCCCAGGCGGCGGTGAGGGTCGGGGCGCCGGGAGGGGTCGGGGCGTCATCCTTGAGGACCCTGAGCACGGTGAGCTCGTGGGAGCTTGTTGCGATGCGGGTCGGGTCGGCGTCCTCCACGTGGAGGAGGTCGGTGATGTCGGGGGCCGCGGCGCCGGCGTGGCCGCTGCCGTTGGCCTGCACGTCGCTCGGGCGGGCCTGGCGGACGCCGTCGACCTCGAACTCCTCGGCGGCCTGGGGTTCGGCGGTCAGGATGATGCGGGCGAGGGCGGCGGCGTAGACGGGGTCGCCGGTCGCGTCGTACACCCACCTGGTGCCGAGGACCGAGTGCTCGGTGGTGCCGACGAGCCAGCGGTCGGCGCCGTCGAGCGGTGCGCCGCGGTAGGTGAGCGGGACCTGCAGGACCGGTCCGTCGCCGGCGCGGACGAGGATCGTCTCGATGCCGACCTCGTCGGCGGGGTCGTCGAAGCGGAACGCGCCGACCTTCGTGACGTCGGGGGTGGCGGGACCGACGTACCAGGATCGGGTGGGCAGCCACGCGTTGAGCAGTTCGAGTTTGGTGGGCGTCAGGTCCGCCCGGTGCAGGAGCGCCATGATCGCATCGTAGTGGCGGCGGCGGCCGTCCTGCTCAGGGCAGCGGGCTGTCGTCCTGCTCAGGGCAGCGGGCTGGCGGGCCACGCCGCAACGGTGTTGCCGCCGGTCCAGACGCAGTCGTCCAGGATCCAGCGCACCACGCCTGCGTCGTAGGCGCCGGACGCGGTCGCCCGCAGCACCCCCGCGCCCTCGTCGACGGTGACCTCGAGGATCCGCCGGCCGTCGGCGGTGCGCTCGGAGAGGCGGGCCGGGTGGCCGCCGATCGTGGTGTCCATGGCGGGCAGCCGGGCCGGCACCTGCGGCGGGACGCTGGTCAGCCTGAGGTCGGACGTGCCGTCGGTGAGGTCGAGGATGGTGTGCGTCTCGCCGGAGAGGAACGTCATCGTGCAGCGGTCCGCGTGCATGCCGTCGGGGAGGTTGGTGAGCCGGTAGGGCACGACGCAGCGGTACGCGCGGTCGAGGCGCACCCCGGTGGCGAACACCAGGGCGCGCGGCTCGTCGAGCGTGGTGACGACTTGCAGCCACAGTCCGTCGGCGTCCTGCCAGCGGATGACGGTGGTGCCGCCGAAGGAGGTCAGCACGGCGGGCCGGCCGGCGACGGTGACCGGGGTGGGTGCGCCGATCTGCGGCTCCCAGCCCTCGGTGGTGACGCCGGCCCGGACGGTGGTGCCGCCGAGCCGGTCGGTGGCGCCGGTGAGCTGGTCGGCGGTGCCGGCGAGCTGGTCGGTGGAGCCGGTGGAGCCGTGGAAGGTGAGGGATTCCTGGCGTTCGCGGACGAGCTGCTGGTAGGTGACGCCGAAGGACGGTGACGGCAGCCGGTCCACGCTGAGGTGCAGCACCAGGGGGCGGCCGATCCTGCCGGGTCCGGCCTCCGCGGCGGCCTCGCCGGTCGCGACCGGTGGGCGTGGCACGTCGACCATCAGCTCACCCCGGACCGCCCCACCCGCGCCGGGTGACGGCGACGCGCCGCCCGACGGGTTCAGGTTGGCCGGCAGGCCGGTGAAGACGTCCGAGGGTGTCGTCGGCGCCGGGTCGCCGCCCGGGAGCAGCGCCACCGCCGCGACGGAGGCGACGACAGCGGCCGCGCCGCCGAGCAGCAGCCACCGGCGCGGCCAGGAGGCGGTGCCCCCGCGGGACACAGCGGCCACGCCCCCGCGGGACACAGCGGCCACGCCCCCGCCGAGCAGCGGCCACCGGCGCCACCCCGGGTCGGCAGCGGCCGCACGGGACGACAGCGACGGCGTCGAGGCCGGTGCGGCAGGCATCACTCCGCGGGCAGGACCGGCGGTGGCGGCCTGTCCACTGTGGGCGTCGGTCCCGACGGCCGGGTCGTCGGTCATCGCGGCTCCGGGGGCGGTGAGGGGTGACTCAGCCATCGTGACCCCCATCGGCAAACCACGAAGCCGACGGCGAGATCGGTCATCGTCCATCCCTGACCCACGAAAAGGAGCCCGTGTCACGACACAGACGTCGGGAGAGGGGGTGGAGGTTGCATGGGCGCAGCACTCGAAGCCCGACGGCACGACGGCACGACCGAGCAAGGCCGACGCCAGGCCCGGGATGCAGGCGGTGGCGGAGCTCAGGCCAGGGGGCGGGCCGCCAGGGCGAGCAGGCCCAGGTCGTGCCCGGGCGGCGCGATGACGGCGACCCCGGCCGGCGGCGTCGAGGAGGTCGGCACGGAGACGCTGGGCAGGCCGAACGCGCTGGCGGGGACCGCGCACCGCAGCGTGTCGCGGCGCCAGGTGTCGCGGGCGGAGGGGCTCAGGTCGCGGGGGTGGCCGGGGCCGCCGGCCGGCAGGACGAGCCAGGCGTCGCGGTCGGCCAGCAGGTCGAGCAGCTCGGCCCGCAGCCCCGCGAGGAACGACCGGGCCGCGGCCTCCTCGGCGGCGGTGACGGACGCGCCGAAACGGAACCGGTCCTCGACGTCGACGGCGAGCGCCCGCGGGTGCGCGGTGATCCACTCGCCGTGCGCCCGCCACGCCTCGGCGGCCTGCACGCGCCGGAAGGCCAGCAGCAGCGGGTCGGGATCGTCCCAGGTGGACAGTGTGACGGGCGAGACCGGCAGGCCGAAGAGGGAGTCACCCGACAGGCCGGGGACCTCGCCGGCGGCGAGCAGCCGCGACGGCGGTGCCGACGGCCCGGACGGCAGCAGGACGGAGCCGACGAGGGCCAGGTGGGACGCGGTGGCGGTGATCCAGCCGACGGTGTCGAACGACGGCGCGAGCGGCAGCACCCCGCCGGTGGGCACGGCGCCGTGGGTGGGCCGCAGGCCGAAGAGGCCGCAGCAGGACGCGGGGACACGGATGGAGCCGCCGGTGTCGGTGCCGAGGCCGATGTCGGCGTGGCCGGTCGCGACCGCCGACGCGGGGCCGCTGGAGGAGCCGCCCGTGACGAGGCCGGGTGCCGAAGGGTTGGGCGGGGCACCATAGTGGACGTTCGTGCCGGAGAGGGAGTAGGCGAGCTCGTCGGTGTGCGCGATGCCCTGGATGGTGGCGCCCGCGGCGCGCAGCCGGGCGACGGCGGGGGCGTCCTCGGCGGAAGGCAGGGCGGACGCGAGCCACGTGGGGTTGCCGCCGCCGACGGCGAAGCCGGTGACCTCGAAGAGGTCCTTGACCGCGACCCGCAGGCCGTCGAGCGGGCCGTGCCCGGTGGCGTGGGCCAGCGGCATGCCTTTCACCCGCCACACCGTAGGGTCCGCGGACATACCGTCGCCTCCCACCTGCCGCCGCAGCGTCGCGGCGGGCCGTTGAGTGAGCGTAGCGCCCGCGCGACGAACGCACAGGGGGTCGGACCTCACCAGTCCGGCGGGCCGAGCCAGGTCGCCTTCGCCAGCGCGTTCTGCCCCGCGGAGTTGGGGTGGAAGAAGTCCTGCGCGACCACCATGTCGAGGGTGAACGCGACCCGGTGCGCCGCCCCGCCGTCGTCCCGGCACCGGGGGCCGTAGGCCTTGCAGGCGGCGGCGAGCTGGGTGTTGTACGCGTCGACCCGCGCCCCGAACGCCTTGCGCCGCGCCACGTCCGCGGGTGCGGTGGAGGTGGGCGCGGCGAGCAGCGCCTGGCAGATCCCGAACGACCAGGCCTTCACCGCGACCTGGCTGGTGTGCCCGATCTCCCAGAGCCGGTTGATGTCGGGGATGCTGACGACCAGGACGCGCGCCTGCGGCAGGCCCTGCTTGAGCACGGCGAGAGCGTCGTCGACCTGCTTGCGGAACGTGTCGACGGGCGTCATGTCGCCGAGGCCGGGGCGGCAGGCGTCGTTGGCGCCGATGAGGATCGTGACGTAGTCGGCCTTCGCGCCGACCGCGGCGCGGGCCTGCCCGGCGAGGGCGTCGGCGCGGGCGCTGCCGGCGGCGGCGTTGGTGCCGCGGAGGCCGGGGTGCTTCTTGGCCAGCCGCCGGTAGTGGCTGTCGACGCGGGTGCCGTCGCCGGTCGACCACGAGTTGCGCGGGCACGGCGAGGGTGCGAGGCACGACGCGAACGCGGTGGTGAGCGAGTCACCGAGGGCGGCCATGGCCAAGGAGCCGGACGACGGGGCCGGGCCGGCAGGACCCCCGCCACCCTCGCAGGCGAGCGCGAGGACGACGAGCGCGGCGAAGAGCACGTTGCGTGCCCAATTGACGACGATCAGCACATGGTAGCGTGCAGACGCTTCAGCAGCGACATCTCCAGCTCCTCCGGCAGCTGGAAGAAGCCGTCCTCGGTGAGCAGCCGGTGGTGGTCGTTCGGCCGGTAGGACATCGGCACCAACGCGCCGTCGCGCACCTCCACGCTCCCGATGACGTCGCACGCGGGGACGTCGCCCGAGGGGTCGGGGGTACGGGCGTCCAGCAGGTCCACCCAGCCGTGCCCGCCGACCTCGGCGGCCTGCTCGCGGATGCCGGGCACCACGAAGACGTCGTCGGCGATCATCTCGTGCAGGAAGCGCACGAACGCCGGGTTCTCCTCGAAGTGGTCGGGCTGCATCGCGGCGGGCCCGTCGACGCCGACGGCGAGGAGCCCGACGACCGCCTCCGGCAGCAGCCCGTACTGCGCGACCTCGTCCGGTTCGAGCGGTGACACCAGATGGCGCAGCCGCTCACCGACGTACACCTCGTACACGAACAGCGAACGCTTATCGGTCTCCACGGAGCTTCCCGTAGACGAGGACGTCGCGCCAGGCGCCGTCGCGGAACTCCGCGGAGCGCAGGATGCCCTCGCTGAGGAACCCGACCTTCTCCAGCGCCTTCTGCTCCGGGATGTTCTCCGGCTGCGTGCGGGCCTCGATCCGCGGCGCCGCGCTGTTGGCGAAGAGGTAGTCGCACAGCAGCGTCTGCGCGCGCCAGCCGACGCCGCGGCCGCGCCACTCGGGCAGCAGGATGATGCCGATGCTCCAGTACCGCGACCAGCCGGTGCCGGTCGCCTCCCAGCTGACGTAGCCGGCGGCGGTCTCGTCGGCCTCGACCATCAGCCGGCCGTCGTGCTCGCCGAGGAAGCCGTCCTCGGCGAAGCGCCGGGCCGGGCCGGTCGGCTCGCGGTAGCCGGACCAGGCCGGGCCGGCCAGCCCCGGCTCCGTCACGAACCGGCGGAACATCCCCAGATCGCTCTCGACCACCGGTCGCAGCCGAACCCAGGTCTTATTCAACGTTGCCTCACCTCGCCTCGGGGAACCGCCGAACGGGCCGCCGATGTCAGCCGGCCGCCCGCGCACGACGCGCAAGATCGTCTGCCATCCTCGCCGATGATCGGGGCGACCGCCATCCGACCAACCGCCGGGAAAGGCCAACCGACGGTAGATCGGCCACGCTACCGTCTGAGCCCATGTCCGTCGATGCCTTCGCGCACACGTTCCTCGTGGCCGCCCCGCCCGCCCGGGTCTTCGAGCACCTGGCGGACCCGCACTCGTACGTGGGCCTGTCGCCGCTCGTCGTGGCCGTCCGCGACGTGCGCGCCGACGGCGACCAGGTCAGCTACGTGGCCCTCGAACGGTTCCGCTTCTGGACGAACCCGATCCGCGTGACGATGACCCTCGACCCGGCGGCACCGGCGGTGGTCAGCGACGTCGTCTCGCCCGGCCGGGTCCGGCTGCGGGCGGCGGTCACGCTGGCGCCGTCCGGGGCCGGGACCGAGGTCACGGAGACGATCACGGTCGACTCGCCGTCGTTGCTGCGCCGGTACGTGGTGCGCACGGCGAGGTCCGTGCAGCTGCGACGGGCCGCCGAGCTGACCCGTCGCATGGCGGACCGGCCGGCCTAGCGGGTCAGGTGCGCCGCGACGTGCTCGCGGATCAGCGCGAACGAGCGGGCGCGGGCCTCGATGTCGTACACCATGCAGGTCAGCATCAGCTCGTCCGCCTGGGTGCGGTCCAGCAGCCCGGTCAGCTGCGCGCGGACGGTGTCCGGCGAGCCGAGGGCCTGACCCTCGCGCCGCTCCAGCACGAATTCGCGTTCACGGTCGCTGTACGGGTAGGCCGCCGCCTCCTCGGGCGTCGCCATCGCCTCGGGCCGGCCGGAGCGCAACCGCAGGAACGACAGCTGGCTCGGCCCGGCGAGGAACTCGGCCTCCTCGTCGGTCGGGGCGCAGACGGCGCTGACGGCGACCATCGTGTAGGGGGCGTCGAGCCACTGCGACGGCCGGAAGCTGTCGCGGTAGAGCCTCAGCGCGGGCAGCGTGTTGGCGCTGGAGAAGTGGTGCGCGAACGAGAACGGCAGGCCGAGCAGGCCGGCGAGCTGGGCGCTGAAGCCGCTGGAGCCGAGCAGCCACACGTCGGGCTTGTCGCCGCGCCCCGGTGAGGCGAGGATGCGCTGCCCGGCGTCGTCGCCGGTGAAGTAGGCGATGAGGTCCTGCAGCTCCTCCGGGAAGTGCTCCGCGGACAGCCCTTCCATGGTGCGGCGCAGCGCGAGCGCCGTGTGCTGGTCGGTGCCGGGCGCCCGGCCGATGCCGAGGTCGATGCGGCCCGGGTGCAGCGCCTCGAGGGTGCCGAACTGCTCGGCGACGACGAGCGGCGCGTGGTTGGGCAGCATCACGCCGCCGGAGCCGACGCGGATCGTGGACGTCGCGGCGGCCAGGTGCGCCAGCAGCACCGCGGGCGTGGAGCTCGCGATCGCGGGCATGTTGTGGTGCTCCGCGACCCAGAACCTGCGGTATCCGAGCGCCTCGACGCGTCTGGCCAGCTCCGTCGTGTTGCGCAGGGCATCGCCGGCGGACGCGTTCGCGGCGCGGGGCGCGACGTCAAGGACGGAAAGCGGAATCTCGGTCACAAGTCATGGTCAACAGCGCCGTCCCGGGGAATGTTCCCGAAGGCGGCGCCGTGTGACGTGACGCTGGTCGTACACCTGCCGCAAACGCCAACAGGCGCGGCCCTCCCCAGTGCGAAGGGGCGGGCCGCGCCGCGGTGCCGGTCAGACGCGGCAGGGGTTGCCGGTCGGGTTGACGGCGCTGCCGTGGACGTCGGCGCGCGCCTCGCCGATGACCACGTCCGTCAGCAGCGTGTCGAGGACGACGGCCTGCTGGGTGACGCTGGTCGGGGTGGTCGTGGTCGCGTTGAGCTTGAGCGCGCCGACCACCAGCGGCACGGTGAGCGGTGCGCCGCCGACCGCGACCGCGACGCCGTTGATCCTCAGGTACGCGACGCTCGAAGACCCGCTGAGGACCGGCGCGAGGCCGCCCGGGCCGGACGCGCAGGTCGCCTTCGCGGTGGCCTGGACGAGCCCGAGCTCGATCGTCGTCGGGACGAGGCCGCCGATGGTGATCTTCACCGCCTCGACGGTGGCCCTGGCCGTGCCGTTGTCGCCGGCCGCGGGTGCGGTGCCGAGGTCGTCGGGGGTGAGCGCCGTGTTCGCGTCCAGGGTCTTCGACTCCACCTTGATCAGGCCGGAGTCGAGGGTGAGCTGGGCGAGGACCTTGCCGTCGTCCACGCACGGCACGCCGGCCGGGTTCGCCGCGGGCGAGGACAGCGGGCCGACCCGCAGTACCTGCGCCGTGCAGGAGAACGTGCCGTTGCGGTCGGCGTCGACGATGGTGCCGAGGCCGGTGCCGTCGGCGATCGCGGCGCCGGTGGCCGCGGACAGGTTGACCGTGAAGGTCTCGTCGAGCTCGTCGAGCGCGTCGTCGACGATCGGCACGGTGACCGGCCGGCTGGTCTGGCCCGGCTGGAACGTGACCGTGCCGCCGCCCGCGGTGTAGTCGGCGCCGGCGGTGGCGGTGCCGTCGGCCGTCGCGTAGTTCGCGCTGACCGGGGACGTCGGCGGGCCGGAGAGCGAGACGGTGAAGGTCGCGGTGCCCGCGTTCTCGTCGACGACGACGTCGTTGACCGACATGGTCAGGACGGTGACCGACAGCGTCTGGACGAAGGCCGCACCCTGGCTGACCCCGTCCACCGTGAAGTCGACCTTGCAGGTGTACGTGCCGGGCGCGGCACCTCCCGCGACCGTGACGTGCTCGGTGAAGTCGGCGGCGGCGCCGCTGTCGACGGTCTTCGCGGCCGGGTCGAACGTCACCGACAGGTCGGCGGCGCAGTCGAGGACCACCGGGGTGACCTTGACCTGGATCGCCTGGACGCCGGCCAGGATGGCGGCGCTGACCTGGTCGGCGGGCACGTTCGGCAGGTACACGCCGCCGGTGCCGGACGTGATCGCCTCGGCCTGGCCGCCGGTGTTCATCGCGCCGACGTCGACGGCGACGACGCGGATGTGCGCGGCGTTGAGCGCGGCGACGGTGTCGGCGAGGTGGTGGCCGAGGCTCGGGTCGTGCGACGGCGCGTCGCCGAACATCACGATGATGCGGGTGCCGCCGTCGCGGAAGTGCACGGCGCCGTTCGCGAGCTGGAACAGCGCGTTGATGCCGTCCTCGGGCAGGTCGCCGCCGCCACCGGCGACCCACTGGCCGATGCCGGCCTGGACCGCCGCCTGGTCGGCGGTGACGTCCTGGCGGACCGTGAACGGCGCGGAGTCCTCGAAGTCCTTGTACTCCGCGACGCCGAACCGGGCCTGCGGCTGCGCGGCCGCGATCTGCCCCAGGACCGACGCGGCGTTCGCGCGCACGTCGGCGATCGGCCCGGTCATGCTGCCGGTGGTGTCGGCCAGGAAGACGATGTCGGGCTTCGGCGGGACCGGCGCGGTCTCGACGTGCTTGGCGATGTCGGCCGACTGGCCGGGTCCCAGCGTCAGGCTGACACCGGGCGGGGTGACACCTGGAGCGGCCTGCGCGGCGGTTGCCGTCGCGAGGACGGTCACCGCCCCTGCGGTCAGCGCCAGGCTGAGTAATGACGCGAGTTTCACGTGCTCCTCCTGCGACGGTCGGCGGTTGCCGAGGAGAAGCAAACAATGGTGCCGTCCGCGCGAAACAGGACTTGCCGGCCGGGCCGGCGTCGGATAAGAAGCGCTCAGCCACCCTTACGAATTCACTCCTGTGAGTGTCCGTGAATCGCGGTTCCACATTCAATTCAGTCCTTCGCCCGGGTGTACGAATGTCGACACACCCGCAGGAGTTACGGTTGTCCTCTACCGACGTACAGGGGGGTGGCGGCATGGCCGGGAGAACGCAGCTGACCGCGGCGCGGGCCGTGCAGCTCGTCAAGGAGCCGTCGGGGGCGCCCGCGGTCAACCTCGCCAAGGTGCGCGAGTCGGGCCACGTCGACCTCGCCAAGCGCGCCGACAAGGCCGGCCTGGCGCTCAGCAGGCGCGGGCTCGGCGGCATCCGCGCCCAGGCGATGCTCGTGCTCGACCACTCCGGCTCGATGCGCCCCGACTACAAGTCCGGCGCGGTGCAGACCCTGGTCGAGCGGGCCCTCGGCTTCGCGCTGCAGATCGACATCGACGGCACCGTGCCGGTCGTCCCGTTCGACACGAAGGTCCTGCCGACGGTCGCGGTGACCGTCGACAACTACAGCGGCGTCGTCGACCGCGAGATCAACCAGGGCTGGATGGGCACGACCAACCTCGCCGACGCGCTCGCCGTGGTCCTCGCCGAGGCGGAGCAGACGACGGCGCCGATCTTCTGCATCGTCGTCGCCGACGGCAGCCCGGACAGCAAGCGTGCGACGACCAAGGTGGTGTGCGAGCTGTCGCGCTACCCGGTCTTCCTGAAGCTGCTCGCCATCAAGCCCGTCGAGTACTTCCAGAGCCTCGACGACCTCGACGACTCCAAGCGCCTGCTGGACAACGTGGACACGAAGTACTCGACCGAGGCGCTCGACCTGCTGACGTGCAGCGACCTGCAGTTCGCCGAGGCGATGGCCGACGAGTGGGACACCTGGGTCGCCGCGGCCACGGCCGCCGGCATCCTCACCCCCTGACCGCACGGCCGGGGCGCCGGTCTCACTGCGGGCGGGTCCCCCGCACGATCTCGTCGACGATCTGCTCGGGGGTGGCGTCGATCGACACCGCCAGGATGTCCTCGCCGGGCTGCGGCGGCTCCAGGGCGGCGAACTGGCTGTCGAGCATCTCCACGCGCATGAAGTGACCGTGGCGGGCCGCGAGCCGGCGCGTGATCAGCTCGCGGGAGCCTTCGAGGAGCACCAGCCGCACCTGCGGGCGGCCGTCGCGCAGCTGGTCGCGGTACGCCCGGCGCAGCCCCGAGCACGACACGACCCCGGGGGTGCCCTCGGCGGCGTGCCCGTCGATCCAGCGGCCGATCGCCGCGAGCCACGGCGCGCGGTCCTCGTCGGTGAGCGGCTGCCCCGCCGCCATCTTGGCGACGTTGGCCGGCGGGTGGAAGTCGTCCGCCTCCGCATACCGCCAGCCGAGCCTCCCGGCGAGCAGCGCCCCGACGGTGGTCTTGCCGGTCCCGGCGACACCCATCACGACGATCACTGGAGGCGGGCTGTCCGGCATGGCGACACGGTACCCAAGCGACCGGTTCGCCACACACTGCGGTCGCTGCCGGAATCCGGGGTGGGCCGGTCGGTGGTCGCCGACCGGCCCTTGACGGCGCGCGGTCAGGACGCGGCCATCGCCACCAACGGGGGGAAGTGGCGGGCGACGAGCTGCTTGGCGACGGTCGCCGGGTCGGCGATGTCGCCGACCCGGTGGCGTTCGACGAGGCGGGCGTGGCCGGGCAGGCCCGTGCCGCGCTCGCGGAGCGTCCGCTGCATCTGCGTCTCGATGGCCCCCGGGTCGACGATCTCCACCGTGCAGGAGCGGCTCGACGCCTCGCTGACGCAGCGCATGAACGCCTCCGCGCCCGCCTTGGTGGCGCAGTACGTCGCCCAGCCCGGGTAGCTGCGGTGCGCCGCGGAGGAGGCGACGTAGACGATCCGCAGGCGGGGCACCGGGTCGTGGGCGAAGGCGGACAGGAAGGTGTTCGTGAGCAGGATCGGCGCGACCAGGTTGACCTGGACCGCGGCGAACACGTCCTCGGGGGTCAGCTCGCCGACCAGGCCGATGGGCTCGACCGTCGCGGCGTTGTGCAGCAGGACGACCTCGTCCTCGGGTGCGGTCCCGCCGATGAACGCGGCCAGCTCCGCCTCCGTCGGGAGGCTGACGGCCTCGGCGAGGTCGGTGGCGCGCAGCCGTACCGACGCCGGATGCCGAGCGGCGAGCACCTGCTGCTCCGAGGGGAAGGTGCGGGCCAGGCCGAAGACCCTGGCACCGTCGGCTTGCAGCGCGTGGAACAGGGCCGCGCCGAGCCCTCTCGAGGCGCCGGTCACGATGACCGAACGCTTGCGGATAGCGTCCGCGGGTGCGGACATGACATCACTCCAACCGTGTCGAGGTGACAACAACGACGGGGGTGGAGTTCGGCTTACGTGCGCCAGACCTGCAACGCGGCGCGGGCGGGCGCGTGGCCCGTCTCGGCGCCCGCGGACGGCTCGACACCGGAGGCCGGCATGAGCTGCGCGATGACGCCCGTGGTGAGCTGCGCGGCCTGATGGGCCGCGACCTCGGGGGTGTCCACCACCTGCTCGCCTTCGGCGTGCAGCATGAGCGGCTGCCGCTCGTCGTCCTCGTCGCCGTCCGACGACGACTCGTGGTGATGATGGCCGACGGCGAACGGGACGGGGCTGGACGTGAGGAGCTGGTGGACGATCCCGGCGTGGGACGCCGGCGAGCCGACGGTCGCCCCGAACAGCATCGCGAGGACCAGGGCGAGGACGCCGACGACCCAGCCGGGCGTGCGTGCCCGCGTGAGTCCGTCCAAGGTCCGCCCCTCCCCGGTGATGCCCACCGTCATCATGGCCCAACGGAGCGCTTCTCGGAATGTCGCGAATTTGCCAGCATCCGCGAAATTCAATTTCCCGGATAGGGTACGCAGGTGCTGGTCCGAGCGGTCGCCGAGGGCGACCTGTCCTGGTTGCAAGAATTGCTCGCCAATGCATACGGTGCGGTCCACGTCATCACGGGAGAAAACGGTCGCGACGCCGACCGGCTGCCGGGTCTGGTGGCCGAAAGCGCAACGGGCGAACGGGTGGGTCTTCTCACCTATGAGGTCGCGGCGACGGGCCTCGAAATCGTCACGCTCAACGCCGTCCGTCCACATGCCGGGATCGGGACGGCGCTGCTGGACGCCGCGCGGGCGGTCGCGGCCGACGCCGGCTGCAGCCGGCTGTGGCTCATCACCACCAGCGACAACCTGGACGCGCTGCGGTTCTACCAGCGGCGGGGGCTGCGGGTCCGGGCCGTGCACCCCGGCGCCGTGCAGCGCGCCCGCCGCCGCAAGCCGCGGATCCCCGAGGCCGGCGACTTCGGCATCCCGCTGCGCGACGAGGTGGAGCTGGAGCTGTCGCTGCGGGACGAGGAGGCGTACGTCCGGCCGGGCACCCTCGCCGACGTCAAGCCCGTCCTGGGGCTGATGGACGGCGCGACCCGCTGGCTCGTCGGGCTGGGCCGGACCGGGCAGTGGGGCACCGAGCCGCACTCGACCAACCCGCGCCGGCTGACCGCGATGATGCGGTGGGTCCCGCAGGGCCACCTGCACGTCGCCGAGATCGACGGCACCGCGGTGGGCGCGATCGTGGTCGGCGAGGCGCCGGAGAACATCCCGGTCGTCTACGAGCCCGAGCTGTACGTGAACCTCCTCGTCACCGACCGCGCCCGGCAGGGCCGCGGGCTGGGCGGGACGCTGCTGGACCACGCCCGGGTGCTCGCCGTGCGGCGCGGGATCGGGCTGCTGCGGGTCGACTGCTACGCCGGCGACGACCAGGCGCTGGTGGGCTGGTACCGCCGGCAGGGCTTCACCCCCACGGAGACCTTCACGGTCCGCCTCGCCACCGGCGTCGACTGGCCCGGCCAGGTCCTTGAACAGCGGCTCTGAACAGCGGCTCTGAACAGCGGCTCTAGAGCGGGGTGCCGCCGAGCGCGGCGGCGAGGGACTCCAGCAGGCGCAGGTCGTGCGCGTAGCCGGACAATTCGGACCGGCGGACCGCGACGAGCCCGCCGGGGCCGCCGCTGACGCGCACGTCGCGCCACGACGCCCCGGCCCGGCACAGCGCGGCGACGGCCGCCGGTGGCGCGCCCGCGTCGGGGACGAGCGTGCCGGCCGCGTTGCCGAGGGCCTGCAGCTCCGGCACGGCCGCCGCGACCCGGGTGACCATGGCGCCGCCGGTGTGGCGGATGTCGACCCGGAACCCGTCCCGCTCGCCGGTCAGGTGCACGCCGGCCGCGTCCTCCACGCGGCGCAGCCCGCGCGGCAAAAGCTCGCTCAGGTCCTCGTCCACGCGCCCAGCCTGCCCGCTCCCCCACCGGCGGGCGACGACGGCCGCACCACGAACGCCTGTGGTGCACGCACCACAAGGCGATCCTCAGTCGCGATCGGCCAGGTAGAGCAGCACGGCGCCGACGCGGCGGTGGGTCTCGCCCTCCTCGACGAGGCCGAGCTTGGCGAAGATCGAGTTGATGTGGCGCTCGACGGCGCGGACCGTGACGAACAGGCGCTCCGCGATCGTGGAGTTGTTGGCGCCGGTGGCCATCTCCGCCAACACCTGCCGCTCCCGGGCGGTCAGGTGGCGCAGCGCGCTGCCGGCCGGGCGGGCGCGGGCGGTGAGCATCGTCTCCACGATCCGCGGGTCGATGACGGAGCCGCCGCCGGCGACCGCCCGGACCGCGTCGGCGAGCTGGCCGGGCTGCGCCAGGCGCTCCTTCAGCAGGTACGCCCGGCCGGCCACCCCGTCCTGCAGCAGCGCGGTCGAGTGCGCGGGGTCGTCGTACTGGCTGAGCACCACCACGCCGATCGCCGGGTGGCTGCCCCGCAGCGCGATCGCGGCCCGGACGCCCTCGTCGGTGTTGGTCGGCGGCATGCAGATGTCGGTGACCACGACATCGGGCACCAACCGCTCCACAGTGGACAAAAGCTCCCCGTGGTCGGCGGCGAGTCCGATCACCGACAGGTCGGCCTGGTCACTGAGCAGTGCCTTGACTCCCTCCCTGACCAGGAGACTGTCATCCGCCACCACGACCCGGATACTCATGGGTCCGTAACCTACCGCCTGCCCCGGAGGACCCGTGAGCGTCGACTTCGCCCTCCTGCTCCGCCTGGAGCACGCCGTCGCCGACATCCTCGCCACCCCGGAGCCGGCCGGGCGGCCCGTCCTCGACGCGATCGGCCGGGCCCTCGGCTGGTCGGTGGGCGCGATGTGGCAGGTGACCCCCGGCGGGCTGCGGTGCGTGGCGACGTGGTCGACGTCGGACCGGTTCGCGGCGTTCGAGACCGCGACCCGCGACCTCGTGCTCGCCCGCGGCGAAGGGCTCCCGGGCGCGGTGTGGCAGCGCGGCGAGCCGGCGTGGGTGCGCGAGTTCGGGCGGCAGGCGGCGTTCCCGCGGGCGGCCGCCGCCGGGGAGGCCGGCCTGTCCGCCGCGTTCTGCTTCCCGTTGCGGAGCGCGGAAGGCGTGGAGGGGATCGTCGAGTTCTTCACCAGCACGCTCGCCGAGCCGCCGCCGGACCTGCTGTCGACGGCGAAGAGCCTGGGCCGCCGCATCGGCGACGCGCTGCACCGGGCGCGGGCGGCGGACGAGGTACGGCGCAGCGAGGCCCGCCTCCGCGCGGTGCTCGACTCCGCGCTGGACTGCGTCGTCATCGCCGACGCCGACGGGGTGGTCCTCGAGTTCAACCCCGCCGCGTGCCAGACCTTCGGCTACCGCCGCGACGAGGCCGTCGGGCGCGAGCTGGCCGAGCTGATCGTGCCGCCCGCGCTGCGCGAGGCGCACCGGCAGGGGCTGCGCCGGCTCCTCGCCTCGGGCGAGCCGCGCCTGCTCGACCAGCGCGTCGAGACGACCGGCCGGCGCGCCGACGGCACCGAGTTCCCGGTCGAGCTGACCATCACGCGGGTCGCGGTCGCCGGTCCGGCCGTCTTCAGCGGGTACCTCCGCGACCTCAGCGACAAGCACCGGGTGGCCGAGGAGCTCAAGGCGTCCCGCCGCCGGGTGCTCGAGGCGGCGGTCGGCGAGCGGCAGCGCCTCGAACGGGACCTGCACGACGGCGCGCAGCAGCGCCTCGTCGGCCTCGGCATGACCCTCGCCAGGGCCCGCACCGCCCTGCCCGACCAGCCGGCGCGGGCCGCGGCGATCCTCGACGACGCCATCGCCGCCCTGGAGGAGTCCGCGATCGAGCTGCGCGACCTCGCCAGGGGCATCCATCCGGCCAGCCTCACCCGGTACGGGCTGGGCGCCGCCCTCGCCGACATGGCCCGGCGCAGCCCGGTCGAGCTGCGCCTCGGCGAGCTGCCGGCCGACCGGTTCCCGCCGGCGGTCGAGGCGACCGCGTACTTCGTGGTGAGCGAGGCGGTCACGAACGTCGCCCGGTACGCGGGGACCGGCACCGCCCACGTCGACGTCGCCGTGTCCGGCGCGGAGCTGGTCGTGACCGTCACCGACGGCGGGCGCGGCGGTGCCGACGCCGGGCTCGGCTCGGGCCTGCGCGGGCTCGCGGACCGGATCGCGCTGCTGGACGGCACCCTGACCGTCGACAGCCCGGCCGGCGCGGGGACGACGGTGCGGGCGAGCATCCCCCTGTGATGTGGTGCCAGCATCCATCCGGCACTGGTGCCGGCGCACTGCTGCCCCGCCCCGGCGGGCGCGAGGATTCCCTTCAGTCGGACGACCTTCGAGGGGACACCACCATGACGCACGCCATCCGCTGGGCCGGCCCTTCCCGCGCACGCTGCCGGGTCAGGGGTTCCTGACGTCCCACAGCCACAGCCCGCCGGTCAGCCGCCCCGGCCCGAACAGCGCGTCGAGGGTGCCGCGCTCCGCCGCCGCGGCGGGACCGTCGGGGGCCAGGATGATCGACGTGCGCCAGTAGGCGAGGTCGAGCCTGGCCTGCTCCCGGTCGAGGTCGGTGACGGCGGTGACCTGATGGTTGCCGGTGGCGGCGTTGATCAGCCGGTCGGTCGGCCGGGCCGGCGCGCCGACGGTCGCGTGCCGGCCGAGCACGCCGCCGGCCGGGCCGAGGAAGTAGCCGTGCGACATCCGCAGCTCGGTGCCGGTCGCGGTCGCCCAGCTCATCGCCGTCCAGTGCTCGAACGTGGCGAGCGGCACGATCAGTACCGACTCCTGCGGCCCGACGAAGGAACGCCACTCCCCCGACGCGATGAACGCCGGGACCGCCGGCCGGTCGAACACCTTGATCGGCACCGGCGCCGCCGGCACCAGCACCGCCGCGACCAGACCCACCTTCAGCAGCCGCAGCCCCGCCGGCGCGGGCAGCCGGTCGAGGCCGATCGCGACCAGCGGCGCGACCGCCCAGGTGGCCGCCTCGCCGAGGCGCGTCGGGAGCAGGGTGTCGAAGAGCGGCAGGTGCCGCAGCAGGGCATAGGGGCCCGGGACGCCGATCTCGCGCTGGTACAGCGTGAGCTCGTTGCCCAGGGACAGCACCGCGAACAGGACGCCGGTGCCGGCGAGCGACCGCACGAGCGGCTCCCGCCACCGCCAGGCCACGACGGCGGCGACCGCGATGACGAGCGGCCAGCCGAAGTAGCCGTGCTGCTCGGCGGAGAACCCGGGCTCCGGCTGGAACTCGCTGAACCGCACGGCCACCGAGTTGCGCGAGAACGACGTGAACCCCAGCAGGTCCGTGTGGAACGCCGTCATCTGCTGCTCGCCGCCGCGGTAGGCGCCCGTGCCCGAGAACTGCCACCACAGCGGGAACGCGAGCACGACCGACGTCGCGAGGAGCGTGACCCCGAGCCCGGCGAGGACGCTCAGCGCCCGCGTCTCGCGGGGCCGCTGCACCAGCCACAGCAGCCCGAACACCCCGATGGCGAGCGCCGTGATGAACAGCGTCTCCTCGTTGATGAAGACCTGCCACACCACCAGCGCGGCCAGGATCAGCCCGCCCCGCACCGGCGCGTCGCGCAGCTTCACGACCCGCCACACGATGACCGGCACCAGGAACTGCGCCGTGAGGTTCGGGTGGAACGTGGCGTGGTTGGCGACGCTCGGCGCGAACGCGGCCACGAGCCCGCCCACCCAGGCGGCGACCCGGTTGTCCACGACGTGCCGGGACAGCAGCCAGAACCAGGCGGCCGCGGTCGCGGTGAGCGTCAGCACCACCAGCAGGTCGAACGTGATCCCCGGCCCGACCAGCATCGTCACCGGCGCGAGCGGCAGCCCCAGCCCGAACATCGTCGTGTTCGCCATGCCGTTGACGCCCACCGGCGCGTTCAGCCGGTCGAGGAGGAACGGGTTCTCCAGGTGCCGCACGCACCGCGCCGCCCACGCCAGGTAGTACTCGGCGAGGATCCGGTCCCCCGGCGTGTACGGCAGCCGCTGCCCGGGATGCGCGAGCAGCCGCCCGCAGAGCACGACCGCCCCGGCAAGATACCCGGCCACCGCCACCGCGTCGCCCGCCCACCGACTCCGGGATTGCCCCTCGTCCATGCCGAGACCCTAGCTGCTGCCGCATCGGCGACCCGTACGCGGGCGGCTCCGACAGTCGCCTACCCGACGCCGCAGCGAGCGACCGGTCACGCTCCGCTGTGTTAGCGTCGTCGCTATCCCGGGTCGATCCGGGCTATCCGGGGTGGTCCTGATGCGGTCGGTGCGGATCGTTCTGAGTTGGTGCCATCGGGACCAGCGACTCAAGGAAGCACTGCTGCGTGACCTGCTGCCGGCGCTCGGCCTGTTCCGGGACCTGGAGGTCCAGTGGTGGCAGGACAGCCACCTGACCTGCGGCGAGGAGTTCGGCCCGGCCATCGTCGGCCGGTTCGGCGAGGCCGACTTCGGGCTGTTGCTGCTGACCAGCGCCTACTTCACCCGGCCGTTCATCCGGCAGCACGAGCTCCCCCGGTTCGCCGGGCCCACCGCCGACAAGGGCTCGCTGCCGGTGGCGTTGGGGCCGCTGCCGCCGCTCAGCCCCCACCGCGACCTCGGCGGGATCGAGCAGCAGCTGATCTTCGGGCAGGAGCAGGGCAGCTACGCCGAGCTGTCCGGCGTCAAGCGGACGATCTTCGCGAACAGACTGGCCGACTCGATCCGCGCCCGGGTCCTCGACCTGAACGGGTTCGTGACGCTGTGACCCCACTCCCTCCGGCGGAGGCCGTCGCCCGCGTGGAGGCGCTGCGCGCCGCCGGTGCGGTGACCGAGCTGCAGGCGGCCCGGCTGAACGTGATCGTGGGCCTCCTCGACGCGGGCGGACGGTTCCTGCTGCGCTCCGCCCTGGACGAGGCGGAGTTCCCCGCCGACCAGGCGCGGGGCCAGGACGCCTTCCAGGACTTCCGGGGACGGGTCAACCGCGCGGCCGAGACGGCCGGCGTCGACCTGCAGCTGGAGCTGGAGCCCCGCAAGAGTCCGCCGGAGCGCCGCCACGGCTGGTTCGCCGGCGGCGACCTGACGGACGCGGGCATCGTCGCGTTCACCGGCAGGGCGGCCGACGACACCGGCATCGCGCACCCGATCGCACCCGAGGTCACCGAGCTGGGCGGCTCGCGACGCACCAGGGTGTATGTCAGCGTCGCCGCCGCCGACGCCGGCTCCCGGCCGACGCGGCAGCTGGTCCGGCTGCTCCGGCAGCACCTCCAGCTCGACGGCGAACGGCAGTGGGAGGTCGCCGACCCCGACTCGATCGGCCTCGGCGAGAACCTGCAGGACAGCCGCGACCGGCTGTGCGCGCAGGCGGACGTCCGCGTCGTGCTGCTCAGCCCGTCGTACCTGACCGACGAGGCGAACGCGGCCGAACGGCACCGCGTCCTGGACCGGCCCGGCCGCCGGGTCGTCTTCGCGCTGACCGCCCTGCCCGACGCGACGCCCACGCTCGGGCCGTTGCCGCGACGCGGGGTGCGCCGCCGCGAGCAGCCATGGGCCGCGCTGCGCGGGGACCAGCAGCGCAAGCAGTACATCGACGCGCTCGTCGACGCGCTGCACGCCGAGGTCCGGGCGCAACCGGCGCCGGCGCTCGACGCCACGGCCGAGCTCGCGGAGCACACCAAGCGGCTCACGGACCGCCGCGGCGGCAACGACAGCACCGTGCTGGTGGACGCCGAGGTCAGCGAGACCACGTTCCGCGAGTCCCACCTCGAGGCGCCGGACCGGGGCCCGGCGCTGGCGGCCGTCAACCGGCTGCTGGAGTGGGCCATGGCGCAGGACGGCCCGCGGCTGTGCGCGCTGCTGGGCGACGTCGGCCTGGGCAAGACCACGACGGCGAAGCTCTTCGCGCGGGCGCTGCTCGACCAGCGCTCGAAGGGGGCGCCGCTGCCGCTGCTGTTCGACCTCCGCGACGTCCGCGCCGGCGACCTGAGCCGGGCGATCACGCTGGACACGATCCTCGACAGCATGCTGGAGGCCAGCCGGCCCGCGGCGGTGCCCCGGGAGCGGCTCTCCGCCGACACCGTGCGCCGCCGGCTCGCCCAGGGCGACGCGGTCGTGATCTTCGACGGTCTCGACGAGGCGCTGGTCCACCTCGAGCCGCACGACCAGCGGCTCTTCATCCGCCAGCTGTGGCGCGCCGTCGAGGGCACGACCAGCACCCGCATGCTGGTCACCTGCCGGACGCAGTACTTCCGCACGATCCGCGACGAGGTCAACTTCTTCACCGGCGACGACCGGCAGGGCCCGCAGGGCAAGGACTACCTGGCGCTGCTGATGCTCCCCTTCGGCGAGCGGCAGATCCGCGACTACCTCGCGGGCAACCTCGACGCCGAGCCGGACAAGGTCGAGGCGTTCCTGACCCTCATCGGCAGCGTCCACGACCTCACCGACCTGGCCCGCCGCCCGATGACGCTGAAGCTCATCTCCGACCAGGTCGAGTTCATCGAGACCGCGAAGCTCCAGGGCCGGGCGGTGCGCGCCGTCGACCTCTACGGCGAGGTGGTCGAGCGGTGGCTGGCCCGCGACAGCGGCAAGCACACCCTGCTGCCCGACCACAAGCACCTGCTCATGGAGGCGATCGCCGCGGAGATCTGGCGCTCCGGCCGCAACTCCTGGACCGCCGGCGACGTGGACGACTGGCTGCTGGACCTCCTCCACCAGCGCCCGGACCTCCGCCGCCACTACCGCGACAACGTCCCCGACCTGTGGAAGACCGACTTCCGCACCGCCACGTTCCTCAGCCGCGACGGCGACGAGTTCACCTTCGGCCACCGCTCACTGTTCGAGTACTTCCTCGCCCGCCACCTCTTCCGCGCGCTGCGCGAAGTCCCCGCCACCGGCCCCGACCCGGTGGCCATGCCGGTGCCCGGCCCGGAAACCCTCGACTTCCTCGGCCAGTGCCTCGCGGCCGCCACCGCGTCCGCCCGCGCGGCGGCCCTCACCGGCCTCGCGGCGATCCGGGACCACTACACGCCGGAGGCGTCGGAGCTCGCCTTCGCGTACGCGCTGCGCGCCGCCGAGCACGGACACCCGCACCAACCCCTGACCCGGGTCCAGCTCCCCGGCGCGAACCTCGCCGACTGGACCATCGGCAACCCCGACATGAGCGGGCACGCGCTGAGCCTGGCCGGCGCCGACCTCCGCGGCGCCGACCTCCGCCGCGCCCGCATCCACCACACCGACCTCACCGGCGCGGACCTCACCGACGCCCGCCTCGACTCAGCCGAACTGCACGACACCCGCCTGCACCAGGCCCACCTCAACGGCGCACTGATCACCTCCGCACTCCTACGCCACTGCGACATCGGCGACGCCGACTTCACGCAGTCCATCCGCCACCGCACGCAACTCCTGTGGTGCACCCCCTCACCCCAGCCGGCCCAAGGCCTGCTCATCGCTCCCCTGCCGGGTGCGAAACAGGCTCGAACCACGCCGTGGGTCACGAGCGGGCACACCGGCACCGTGAACGCGGTGGCGTGGTCCCCGGACGGAACCCGCCTGGCCACCGGCGGCAACGACGGCGTCCGGGTCTGGAACGCAACGACCGGCGAGGAACATCTCCAGTTCGCCGGGCACACCGACTGGGTCCGGTCGGTGACGTGGTCACCGGACGGCACCCGGCTGGCCACCGGCGGCAACGACGGCGTGTGGATCTGGAATACGGCGACCGGCGCCGAACACCGTCACCTCGCCGGGCACACCAGCTCAGTCGAGGCGGTGGCCTGGTCACCGGACGGCACCCATCTGGCCACCGGCGGCGACGACAGTGTCCGGGTCTGGAACGCAACGACCGGCGTCGAACACCTCCAGCTCGCCGGGCACACCAGCTCAGTCGAGGCGGTGGCCTGGTCACCGGACGGCACCCATCTGGCCACCGGCGGCGACGACGGTGTCCGGGTCTGGAATACGGCGGCCGGCGCCGAACCCCTGCAGCTCGCCGGGCACACCGAATGGGTCCGGTCGGTGGCGTGGTCACCGGACGGCACCCGGCTGGCCACCGGCAGCAACGACGGCGTGCGAATCTGGAACACGGCGACCGGCACCGAACACCTCCGGCTCGCCGGGCACACCGGCGCGGGGAGCGAGGTGGCGTGGTCACCGGACGGCACCCGCCTCGCCACCGCCGGGAAGTACCGGGTGCGGATCTGGAACACGGCGACCGGCACCGAACACCTCCAGCTCGCCGGCCACACCGGCGCGGTGGACACGGTGGCGTGGTCGCCGGACGGCACCCGCCTCGCGACCAGCAGCGGCACCAACGTCCTGATCTGCGACGCGGTAACCGGCGCCGAGCACCTCCAGTTCGCCGCGCACATCGACTGGGTTCAGTCGGTGGCGTGGTCACCGAACAGCACTCACCTGGCCACCGGCGGCAAGGACAGGTTGCGGATCTGGAACACCGTGACCGGCGCCGAACATCTCCGGCTCGCGGGCCACGCCGGCTCGGTGAACTCGGTGGCATGGTCACCGGACGGCACCCGCCTGGCCACCGGCGGCAACGACGGCGCGCGGATCTGGAATACGGCGACCGGCGCCGAACACCGTCACCTCGCCGGGCACACCGATTGGGTCCGGTCGGTGGCGTGGTCCCCGGACGGCATCCGCCTCGTCAGCGGCGGCGATGACAGGTTGCGGGTCTGGAACGCGGCGACCGGCGAACACCTCCGGCTCGCCGTCCACACCAGCTCGGTGAACTCGGCGGCATGGTCACCGGACGGCACCCGCCTCGTCACCGGCGACTTTGGCAGTGTCCGGGTCTGGGACGCGGAGACCGGCGCCGAACGCCTCCACCTCGCCGTCCACACCAGCGCAGTGAACACGGTGGCATGGTCACCAGACGGCACCCGCCTAGCCACCGGCACCGGCGGTGACGTGCCGATCTTTGACGCGGTGACCGGCATCGAGCGCCTTCGGCTCGCCGGCCACACCGGCACGGTGAACTCGGTGGCGTGGTCTCCGGACGGCACCCGCCTGGCCACCGGCGGCAACGACGGCGTGCGGGTCTGGAACGCGGCGACCGGCGAAGCGCAGCTGCACATCTCCGGGCACACCGACTGGGTGCGATCGGTGGCATGGTCGCCGGACGGCACCCGACTGGCGAGCGGCGGCGATGACGCCACCCTTCGAATCTGGAACGCGACGAGCGGTCAAGCCGATCGGTTCGTTGCCCACGGATTCGCCGACGGCGAGATGGCGGTCTTCGACGCGGTGTCCGGGGATCTCATTGGCGCGAGTTCCGGGGCGTGGCGGTGGATCTTCTGGGGGGCCGACGGGCTGCCGGCCGAGACGTTCGGGGCGCTTCCGCCGCTCCCCACGTCGCACGGCTGAGCTACGCGGGGTCGCGGTTCGGGGCGGGTGGGGGTCAGGCGGGGATGACGTCGTCGACGGAGGCGGCGCCGGCGATGCGGTGGACGGCGGCGACGGCGGCGCGGGGAAGGGGGGCGTAGACGTGTGGGAACAGGCCGCCGGTGGCGGAGGTCTCCCAGCGCAGCCACATGCCCATGGTCTGTGCGTCGATGGCGACGACGACGAGGTCGGGCGCGTCGGCGAAGTAGCGCTGGGCCGTGCCGGCGACCTGGTCGCGGGACGAGCAGTGGATGTAGCCGTCGCGCAGGTCCAGGGGCGAGCCGTCGAAACGGCCGTTCGCCTCGAACGCCGCCCACTCGGCGGGCAGCAGGATCTTATAGATCAGCACGGGCACACAATGCCACGGGTGAGAGGTTCCTTCACCTGTCGCAGGTGAACGCGTGTGAGCGACGAGTCACCCGTTTGCGACCTAGCGTCCGCGATTATGAGAACTCGGACATGGGTGTGCGTCGCCGGCGCCGCCATCGCGGTGGGCTCGCTGAGCGCCGCGCAGGCTCGAAGACCTGACCCGCCGATGGTTCACACGGCGCAGACGACCGGGCAGCAGACCGCCGAGCAGCCGGATTCCATGGTGTACCTGCTGACCGGCACCGGTCTGGTCGCGATCGGCGGCGTGGTGCTCGTCGGCGGTGTATCCGGGCTCGGCGGCCTCGACATCCCGGGCGGCATCACGATGACCGTCGGCCGGACCAGGCTGTGGGCGAGGTCGGTGCGGGGCCGCGGAAGGCACCGGATCCGCCGGAGGATCACAGGCGGGTGATGCGGTCCTTCAGCAGCGTGGTGGCGATCGCGGCCTTGCGCGGCTGGCCGCGCACGAACGCCTCAGCGAACTTCACCGCCTGCTGGTAGGTGACGCTGGCCGGCATCGGGGGCTCGTCGGCGTCGACCGCGACGTCGACGAGCGCCGGCCCGTCGAAGGCGAACGCCTCGCCGAGGACGTTCTCCAGGGCGATCGGGTCGGTGACCCGGGCCGCGTACGCGCCGCAGCCGCGCGCCCACCCGACGTAGTCGGCCTGCGGGTCGTCGCCGTACCGGACGCCGAACTCGGGGAAGCCGTTGACCATCTGCTCCCAGACGATCATGCCGAGGGCGCTGTTGTCGTTGATGACGACCTTGATCGGCAGCTTGTAGCGGGCCGCGGTGTGGAACTCGGCCATGAGCATCGCGAAGCCACCGTCGCCGACGAACGCGATGACCTGCCGGTTCGGGTACTCGTGCTGCAACGCGATCGCGTACGGCAGGCCCGGCGCCATCGACGCGAGGGTGCCGGAGAGGTAGAACTCGCGGCCGCCGGTGGCGTTCCAGTGCCGGGCCGCCCACGTGGTGACGGTGCCGGAGTCGCAGGCGAGGATCGCGTCGGGCGCGGCGACCCGGTCGAGCGTGCTGGCCAGGAACTGCGGCGCGATGGGGTCCCGGTCCGCCCGCTCGGTGGCGGCCATGCGCTCCCGCCAGTCGCGCATCTTCTCCTGGTACCGCAGCAGCCACCGCCGGTCGGTGCGCCGCCGCAGCCGGGGCAGCAGGGCCTCGCAGGTGGCCGCGGCGTCGCCGACGAGCGGCACGTCGGTGGGGATGCGGGTGCCGACCCGCGCGGGCTCGACGTCGATCTGCACGACGTGCGCCTGGCCGGGCGCCGGGAGGAACTTCGTGTACGGGAAGTTCGTGCCCACCATCAGCAGCGCGTCGCACTCCTGCATCAGGTCCTCGCTGGGCGCGGTGCCGAGCAGGCCGAGCCCGCCGAGCGCGAAGGGCGAGTCGTCGGGCACGACCATCTTGCCCAGCAGCGACTTCACGATCGGCGCGCCGAGCACGTCGGCGACCAGCTCGACGAGGGGTCCGGCGCCGCGGGCGCCGATGCCGGCCAGGATCGCCGGCTTCGAGGCGTTGTTGAGCAGGTCCGCGGCGGCCTGGAGGTCGTCGTCGGCGGGGCGCACCGGCGGCGCGACCAGCACGGGCGCGGTGGCCGGCGCGCGGGTCGGCCCGACGGTCTCGAACGGGTTGTCGCCGGCGGTCGCGACCTGCACGTCGTTCGGGACCGTGAGGTGCGCGACGCCGCGCCGGGCGAGGGCGGTGCGGACGGCGATGTCGACCAGCGACGGCACCTGCGCCGGGTTGCCGATCGTCTCGTTGTACTCCGCCACGTCCTCGAAGAGCCGGTCGAGGTGGACCTCCTGCTGGTACGCGGTGCCGATCACGCTGGACTCCTGCATCCCGGTGATCGCCAGGACGGGGGCGTGGTCGAGCTTCGCGTCGTAAAGGCCGTTGGCGAGGTGGATGCCGCCGGGCCCGGAGGTGGCGAGGCAGACGCCGAGCCGGCCGGTGGCCTTGGCGTGCGCGACCGCCATGAACGCGGCGGCCTCCTCGTGGTGCACGAGCACGAACCTGACCCGGTCGGCGTTGCGCCGCAGGCCCTCCATGATCCCGTTGACGCCGTCGCCGGGCAGGCCGAACACCGTGTCGACCCCCCAGTCGGCCAGCCGCGCGATCAGTGCCTCACCGACAGTCGCTCTGCTCATGCATGTGTGCTTTGCCGGTACCGGCGGAACCAAACATCGCCCTGAGCCGGCGGCGCACCTCGGGGTCGTAGGCGTCGGGGTGCGCGCGGGCGGGCCGGTCGCCGTCGAAGAACCCGCCGGTGCCCCGCTCGTGCAGGATCAGCCGCAGGGTCGCCTCGCCGCCCTCCCGGACCGTCGACCTGGGCGCGGCGCCGTAGTCGCGGACCATCTGGGTGTCCATGAACGTCGCCGGGTGCAGGCAGTTGACGGACACCTCGCCGCCGGCCAGGCCGCCATCCAGCTCGCCGGCAAGCTCGCCGGCAAGGTCCAGGCTCCACGCCGCCAGGGCGAGCTTCGACCTCCGGTAGGCGGTGACGCCGTCGTACGAGCGGCGCAGCTCCACGTCGTCGAAGTCGATCGGCGCCTGGCCGATGGAGCCGACGTTGACGACCTTGGCGGGCGCGTTGGTGGTGAGCGTGGGCAGCAGCGCGGTGGTGAGGCGGACGGGGGCGAGGAAGTTGACGGCCCAGCGGCTGTCACGCCCTTCCGGCAGCTCCCGGCAGCTCGTGCCCGTCGGCGCTCTCCTCGCGGGCGCCGCCCGGCGCACCGAACCCGACGCCGGCGTTGTTGACCAGGATCGTCAGGTCGTCGCGGCCGGCGACCGCCGCGGCGAGCCGGTCCACCTCGGCCAGGCTCGCGAGGTCGGCGACGAGCCCCTCGGCGGTGCCGCCGGCCGCGCGGACCTCCGCCACGCCGCGCCCGACCTTGTCCGGGTCGCGGCCGTGCAGCAGGACGGTCAGGCCGGCCGCGCCGAGCCGCGGGGCGAGCCACCGCCCGAGGCCCGAGGTGGCGCCGGTGAGCAGGACAGCTGTCATCTTCCGACCGTAAACACGGCGAGGCCCCACCGGCCTGCTGCCGGTGGGGCCTCGCTCGCGTCGTGCGGGGCCGGTGCTCAGCCGCCGAAGCCGGCGGGCAGGCCGCCGCTGTCGTCCGCGTCCTTCGCGTCGAGGATGTCGACGATGAACCGGAGCGTGCCCTTCGGGTAGCCCTCGGGGGCGTCGTCGCCGTAAGCCTTGCTGCCGGGGATGTCGAGCTGGACGCGGCTGCCGATCTTCAGGCCGACGAGGCCCTCGTCCCAGCCCTCGATGACCTGGGGCTGCTTGCGGAGCTGCTTCTGCCCGACCGGGATCTCGATCGTCTTCTTCCGCGGCCAGGACGCGTCGAAGACCTTGCCGTCCTTCATGGTCGCGCCGACGTAGTTGACCGTGACGGTCTGGCCGGCCTTGACCGCCTTGCAGTCGCCCTGGATGAGGACCTTGGTCTTGACGGACTTGACCTCTTCGGTGCTGGCGGTGATCGTCGGCTCGGTCGCCAGGCCCTTGTTCATGCCGCCGAGCAGCGGCGGGAACGCGTTGGCGTCGCCGACCGGCTTGCACTTGATCCGGTTCTTCTCGGCCCGGTCGCCGAAGTACCAGACGCCGGCGAACGCGCCGCCGACGACCAGCAGGACGATCATCGTGCCGGCGATCGCCTGCCCGGCACGGCGACGGCGGGCGGCCTTCGCGGCGGCGATGCGCGCGGCGGCACGCTTCTCCGCCTTCGTCGCCGGCGCGACGGTCTTCGCGTTCTTCGCCTTATCCGCCTTATCGGACTTATCCGACTTTTCGGACTCGTCGTCGGCGGTCGCGTCCTGGTCGTCGCCGTCTGAGGCGTCCGAGGCGGCGTCCGGGTCGTCGGCCGTGTCACCGTCGTCGTCGGCGGCGGTGTCGTCGCCGGTACCGTCGGCCGCCTCGGCGTCCGCGTCCGGGTCGTCCTTCTTGCCCAACGACACGGTCTCCTCGGCCACGCCCTCGGCCTCGGTCGGCTCAGTGTTCGTCGTGTCGCTTTCCGCGTCCGCGGTGGGCTCGACCTCGGTGTCCGGTGCCGCCTGTGGCGGAGTGGCCTTGGTCGACCTCGCAGTGCGGCGGCTTCTGCCCCGATCGCTCACAGTTGGAAGACTCCCCTGCTGGACGGACCCGATAATCCGGCGGACCTGAGTTTTGTTCGCCAGAGCTTCCCATATCACACGCGCCGCGACACGCCCCGGGTGGCAGCGCAGCCGATAGGGTCATGTCATGGGCACTGTTCAGGGCGTCGAGATTACCGGACCGCTCGACGACCGATTCGCCGAGATCCTGACCGAGGAAGCTCAGAGTTTCCTGGCAGATCTGCACAGGACGTTCGACGCCCGTCGGCTGGAGCTGCTCCAGGCCCGCAAGGAGCGCGAGGCGGAGCTCGCCGCCGGCGGGACGCTCGGCTTCCTGCCCGAGACGCGCGAGATCCGGGAGGGCGACTGGCAGGTGGCCGAGCCGGCGCCGGGCCTGGTCGACCGGCGGGTCGAGATCACCGGGCCGACGGACGCGAAGATGACCATCAACGCGCTCAACTCGGGCGCGAAGGTGTGGCTCGCCGACCACGAGGACGCCAACACGCCGCTGTGGGCCAACGTCATCGGCGGCCAGCTGAACCTGCGCGACGCGAATGCCGGCAGCCTCTCGTACACCTCCGGCGAAAAGCACTACGAGCTCACCGGCGGACCGCGCCCCACCGTCGTGGTCCGCCCGCGCGGGTGGCACCTGCCGGAGAAGCACATCCTGGTCGACGGCGCGCCGACGTCCGGTTCGCTGACCGACTTCGGGCTCTACTTCTTCCACAACCACCTCGTCACCCGGCCGTACTTCTACCTGCCGAAGATGGAGTCGCATCTGGAGGCCAGGTTGTGGAACGAGGTGTTCGCGTTCGCGGAGGAGCGGTTCGGCCGCCCCACCGGCACGATCCGGGCCACCGTGCTGATCGAGACGTTCCCGGCCGCGTTCGAGATGGACGAGATCCTGTACGAGCTGCGCGAGCACTCGGCGGGCCTCAACGCCGGCCGGTGGGACTTCATGTTCAGCGTCATCAAGAAGTTCCGTACCCGTGGCAGCGACTTCCTGCTGCCGGACCGCAACACGGTGACGATGACGGTGCCGTTCATGCGCGCCTACACGGAGTTGCTCGTGCGGACGTGCCACCGGCGGGGCGCGCACGCGATCGGCGGCATGGCGGCGTTCATCCCGAGCCGGCGCGACCCCGAGATCAACAAGGTGGCGTTCGAGAAAGTTACCGCCGACAAGACCCGCGAGGCCGGCGACGGGTTCGACGGGTCCTGGGTCGCGCACCCCGACCTCGTCGAGACGTGCCGGACCGTGTTCGACGGCGTGCTCGGCGACCGGCCCAACCAGCTCGACCGGCTCCGCGACGACGTGACCGTGACCGCGGAGGACCTTCTCGCCGTCGGTGACACGCCCGGGCAGCAGACCGAGGCTGGGCTGCGCAACGCGGTGAGCGTCGGCGTGCAGTACCTCGACGCGTGGCTCAAGGGCAGCGGCGCCGTCGCGATCAACAACATGATGGAGGACGCGGCGACCGCGGAGATCTCCCGGTCGCAGGTCTGGCAGTGGCTGCACAACGGTGTCACCCTGGCCGATACGGGTGCGCCAGTGACGCGCGAGCTGGTCGAGCGGATCGCCGACGAGGAGCTGGCGGCACTCGGCCGGGACCTCGGCGAGGCGCGGGCGTTGTTCATGGAGGTGGCTGTGGCGGACGAGTTCGTTGACTTCCTGACGTTGCCGGCGTACGAACGCATGCCGTGAGCGGTCCGGAGCGCAGCGCAGTGGCCGCGAACCAGCATTGCAGGTTCGGGGCACGCCGACGCCGGAGCGGAGCGGAGGTGGCGGTGTGACCGTCGATGGGCTGGTGGCGCGGTTGCGGGGGTTCCTGCGGCCCGAGCAGGTGCTCACCGACCGCCAGCAGCTGCGCACGTACGAGTGCGACGGGCTGACCCACTACCGGGTGGTGCCCGCGGTCGTCGTGCTGCCGCGGACGGCCCGGGAGTGCGCCGACACGGTCCGGGCGTGCGTGGCCGCCGGGGTGCCGTTCGTCGCCCGCGGCTCCGGGACCGGCCTGTCCGGCGGGGCGCTGCCGCACGCCGACGGCGCGCTCATCGTCACCTCACAGCTGCGCGCGATCCGCGAGGTCGCCCCGCAGGACGAGCGGGCCGTGGTCGAGCCGGGCGTGATCAACCTGCAGGTGAGCCGCGCCGCGTCCCCGCACGGCTACTACTACGCGCCCGACCCGTCCAGCCAGCAGATCTGCTCGATCGGCGGCAACGTCGCGGAGAACTCCGGCGGCGCGCACTGCCTCAAGTACGGCTTCACCACCAACCACGTCACCGGCGTCGAGATCGTCACCCCCGACGGGGACCTGGTCCGGCTCGGCGGCCGGGCACCCGACGCGCCCGGCTACGACCTGCTCGGCGCGTTCGTCGGCTCCGAAGGCACCCTCGGCATCGCCACCGAGGTCACCGTGCGCCTCGTCCGGCTCCCGGAGACGGTCCGGACCCTCCTCGCCGCCTTCCCCGGCACCGACCAGGCCGGCGCCGCCACGTCGGCGATCATCGCGGCCGGGGTCGTGCCGGCGGCGATCGAGATGATGGACGCCCTGGCGATCGAGGCCGCGGAGGCGGCCGTGCACTGCGGCTACCCGGGCGGCGCCGGCGCGGTGCTCATCGTCGAGCTGGACGGGCCGCGGGCCGAGGTCGACGCGCAGTTCGCCGCGGTCGAGGCGTTCTGCCGGGAGCACGGCGCGTTCGAGATCCGCATCGCCGCCGACGACGCCGAGCGGGCCCTGTTCTGGAAGGGGCGCAAGTCGGCGTTCGCCGCCGTCGGCCGGATCAGCCCCGACTACATCGTCCAGGACGGCGTCATCCCCCGCACCGCGCTGCCGCAGGTGCTGACCCGCATCGGCGAGCTGGCCCGCGACCACGGCGTCAGGGTCGCCAACGTCTTCCACGCCGGCGACGGCAACCTGCACCCGCTCGTCCTCTTCGACGAGACCGTCCCCGGGCAGGCGGAGCGGGCCGAGGCGGTGTCGGGCGCCATCCTCGACATCTGCGTCGAACACGGCGGGTCGATCACCGGCGAGCACGGCGTCGGCGTCGACAAGGCCAAGCACCTGCCCAGCATGTACAGCGCCGACGACCTCGACACGATGCAGCTGGTGCGGTGCGCGTTCGACCCGCACGGGCTGTCGAACCCGGGCAAGGTCTTCCCGACGCCCCGCCTGTGCGGCGAGGTCCCGGGGCGGCGCAAGGGCACCCATCCGCAGCATCAGCCAGGCATCGCGGAGGTCTTCTAGGTCATGATCGCTGGAGCTTCGCCGGCGCCGGCAGCGCGGATCGCGGGCGTGCCGGCCGCCGCCATCGCCTCGCCCGCGTCGACCGCTGAGGTCGCCGACGTGGTCCGCGGCGCCGCCGGCGACGAGCTCGCGCTCGTCGTGCGCGGCGGCGGCACCAGGCAGGACTGGGCGCTGCCGCCGCAGCGGCTCGACCTGATCCTGGAGACGTCCAACCTGTGCGGGCTCGTCGAGCACGCCGCCGGCGATCTCGTCGCCGTCGTCCGCGCCGGCACGCCGCTGCGGCAGGTCCAGGAGGCGCTGCGCCCCGCCGGGCAGCAGCTCGCGCTGGACGAGCCGCTGCCGGGCGCCACCGTCGGCGGCACCGTCGCGGTCAACGCGTCCGGCCCGCGGCGCATGCTGTACGGCACCGTCCGCGACCTGCTCATCGGCGTCACCGTCGTCCGCGCCGACGGCGTCGTGGCGAAGGCCGGCGGCAAGGTCGTCAAGAACGTCGCCGGATACGACCTCGGCAAGCTGGTCGCGGGGTCGTACGGCACCCTCGGCGTCATCACCGAGTGCGCGTTCCGGCTGCACCCGCTGCCCGCCGCCCGCCGGTTCGTGTCGGTCCGCGTCGACGGCCCGGGCGACGCCGCGCGGGTCCTGGCGGCGGTCCTCGGCGCCCAGGTCGTGCCGAGCGCCCTGGAGGTCGACACCGACCCGCTGACGGTGACCGCGCTCGTGGAAGGCGTGCCCGAGGGGGTCGCCCAGCGCGCGGCCGACCTGGAGAAGCTGCTCGGCGACGGCGCCAGCACGGCCGAGACCCCACCGCCCGGCTGGGGCACCTACCCGTGGCGGCCGGGGGACATCGGCATCAAGCTCACGTCCGCGCTGTCGCGGGTGCCGTACCTGCTGACCGCCGCGAGCGTCACCGCCCAGCTGCACGACGTCAGGCTGCACGTGCGCGGCTCGGCCGGCACCGGCGTCCTCTACGCGGGCCTGCCCGGCGACACCGACCCGGGCTCCGTCGTCGGTGTCGTCAGCGACCTGCGCGCCGCCACCCGCGCCGGCGCCGGCCACTGCGTGGTGCTCACCTCCCCGCCGGCGGTCCGGTCCCGCGTCGACGTGTGGGGGCACGTCGACGGCCTCGACCTGATGCGCCGGGTGAAGGAGCAGTTCGACCCGCTCGGCATCCTCGCTCCCGGCCGGTTCGTGGGGGGCATCTGATGGTGCTCGAAGGCCCCTTCGTCGACCCCGGGCTCGTCTCGGACTGCGTGCACTGCGGGTTCTGCCTGCCGACCTGCCCGACGTACGTGCTGTGGGGCGAGGAGATGGACTCCCCGCGCGGCCGCATCCAGCTGATGCGCCAGCGCCTCGAGGGCGAGCCGCTGACCCCGTCCGCCGCCGGCCACTTCGACGCGTGCCTCGGCTGCATGGCGTGCGTGACCGCGTGCCCGTCCGGCGTCCGGTACGACACCCTGATCGAACAGACCCGCGTCGCGGTGGAGCGGGAGCACCCCCGGCCGTTGCCGGAACGGGCGCTGCGGGGCCTGGTGTTCGGCCTGTTCCCCCACCCGCGGCGGCTGGCGCTCATGAAGCGGCCGCTCGGGCTGTACCAGCGGCTCGGCTCCCCGCTGCTGTCCCGGCTGCCGGGCCGGCTGGCGACCCTGGCCGCGCTCGCCCCGCCGGTCCGCCGATCCGTGCCCCTGCCCGCGCTGCTGCCGGCCCTGGGCCCGCGCCGCGCCGTGGTCGGGATGCTCACCGGCTGCGTGCAGCGCGAGTTCTTCCCGTCCGTGAACGCCGCGACCGCCCGCGTCCTGGCCGCCGAGGGCTGCGACGTGGTGATCCCGCCGGCGCAGGGCTGCTGCGGCGCGCTCAGCGTCCACAGCGGCCGCCACGCCGAGGCCGCGGACTTCGCCCGGGGCATCGTGGACACGTTCGCCTCGGCGGGCATCGACGCCCTGGTCGTGAACGCCGCCGGCTGCGGCTCGTCGCTGAAGTCCCTCGGCGACCTGCTCGCCGACGACCCCGCGTACGCCGCCCGCGCGGCCGCGCTCGCCGGCCGCGTCACCGACTTCTCCGAGCTCCTCGCCGGCCTCGGCCCGGCCGCCCCGCGCCACCCGCTCCCGCTGACCGTCGCCTACCACGACGCCTGCCACCTCGCCCACGCCCAGGGCGTCCGCTCCCAGCCGCGGGCCCTGCTGCGCGGCATCCCGGGCCTCGACCTGCGCGAGATCCCCGACGCCGAGATCTGCTGCGGCTCCGCCGGCGTCTACAACATCCTGAACCCCGCCCCGGCGGCCGACCTGGCCGCCCTGAAGGCCCGCAACGTCCTGTCCACCGGCGCCGACTGGCTCGTCACCGCCAACCCCGGCTGCCTCATGCAGATCACCGCCGGCCTCCACACCACCGGCGCCACCATCCGCACCGCCCACACCGCCCAGGTCCTCGACGCCTCCATCCGCGGCGTCCGCCTCAACCCCGACCCCGCGTAACGGGCGGCGCGGCACGGCGGCGATCGCGGCCGCTGCGCCCGTTCATGCCGGTCGGCCCGGACCATGCCCCGCGGCGTCGGGTAGACGACGGGGCCGAGCCTGGTGGCTCGGCCCCGCGTGGGTGCCGGTATGACGACGAACCTCGTGGACTGTCCCGAGTGCGGGCTCCCGGCCACCGTGCGCAGCGACGGGCCGGCGCGGAGCACCGGCGGGCCGGTCGAGCACATCCGGCTGCACTGCGTGCTCGGCCACCGCTTCTTCGGGCCGGTCGCCACCCTGCGGCGCCCGCCCGGGGGCGCCTGGCGGGGCCGGTCAGTTCGGGCGCAGGGGGCGGCCCTGGCCGTCGACCGGGCGGCCGGTCAGCAGGATGATGCCGTCGACGACGAACCAGACCCACAGGCCGAAGACGATCAGGAACGGCAGCCAGAAGAGGAAGCCGCACCAGAACGACGTCCAGCCGACGACGACGCTCAGCACCAGCTGGGTCACGCCGAGGGCGGTGTTGCCCGCGTACAGCCGGCCGATGCCGCCGAGGATGAGGAACAGGCCCGGCAGGAGCTGGAGCAGGCCGGCGGCGAGCTTCGACTTGTCGGAGTACGGCTGGCCGGTCGCCGGGTCGTAGCCCGCGTTGGCCGCGCCGAGGACGGGGACGCCGTAGCCGGGCTGGCCGTAGGCCGCCTGCTGACCGTACGCCGCCTGCTGCTGGCCGTACGGGTCGTAGCCGCCGGACGTGGGGGCGCCGGAGACCGGCAGCTGGTAGGTCGGCGAGTACGGCGGGCTCGAGCCGGGCGGCGACGAGGACGGCGGGCCCGACATCGGCTGCTGTCCGGCCGGCAGCGCGTACGGGTCGGAGGGCTGCTGCCCGTACTGGGGCTGCTGGCCATACGGGTTGGGCTGATATGGGTCCTGCTGCCCGTAAGGTGGCTGCGTCATGGGAGCAGGTTACCGCCACCGGCCGAAGGGACATGACCCTGTGAGCATGGTGACGTTGAGCCGCCCCGTGTCATGCGATCGGATTGACGCATGGACTTCGACGGCCGCAGGCCGCTGCGCACCACCGTCCGGCTGCTGGCCCACCGGAAGTGGCGCATCGCGCTGGCCACCGTCGCGTTCGCGGTGAAGGACAGCCCGATCTGGCTGCTGCCGCTGCTCACCGCGAACATCATCGACGTGGTCGTGGAGCACCGGCCGCTCGCGCAGCTGTGGCTCAACGCGGCCGTGCTCGCCGTGGTCCTGCTGCAGAACATCCCCGTCCACATGCTGTGGGTCCGGCAGATGAGCCTGATCGTGCGGGACCTCGGCACGGACCTGCGGTCGGCGCTCGCCGGGCGGTTGCAGCAGCTGTCGATCAGCTTCCACACGAAGGCGGGCGCGAGCCTGCTGCAGACGAAGGTCGTCCGCGACGTGGAGAACGTCGAGATGATGCTGCAGCAGGTGGCGGCGTCGGGGACGTCGGCGGTGCTGACCCTGGCCGGGGCGCTGAGCCTGACCGCGGTCCGGGTCCCGCAGTTCGTGCCGCTGTTCCTGCTGGTGGTGCCGGCGACCGCGGGGCTGGTCGCGATGGTGCGGCGGCGGTCCGGGGCCCGCAATGAGGAGTTCCGCCGCCGGGTCGAGGACCTCTCGGCCCGCGTCGACGAGATGGCGCACCTCATGCCGATCACGCGCGCGCACGCCCTGGAGACCGAGGCGCTGCACCGGGTCCGCGGGACCGTCGAGGAGGTGCGCGCGGCCGGCCGCCGGCTCGACCTGGTCAACGGGCGCTTCGGTGCGCTGTCGTGGGTGACGTACCAGCTGCTGGGCGCGGCCTGCCTGATCGCGGCGGGATGGGCGGCGTGGAGCGGGTTCGCGCCGGTCAGCGCCGGCGACGTGGTGCTGCTCAGCACGTACTTCGCGGTGCTGACGTCGTCGGTCATCGGGCTCTTCGGGCTGGCCCCGATCATCACCAAGGGACTCGAGTCGATCCGGTCGATCGGCGAGATGCTCGCCGCGCCCGACCTCGAGCGCAACGAGGGCAAGCAGGTCGTCACGACGGTCGCGGGCGCCGTGACGTTGCAGGGCGTCGGCTACCGGTACACCGAGGGCGCGGACCCGGCGGTGAGCGGCGTCGACCTCGACGTGCGGCCGGGAGAGACGATCGCGTTCGTGGGCCCGTCCGGGTCCGGCAAGTCGACGATGCTCAACCTGCTGATCGGGTTCATCCGGCCGACCGAGGGCCGGATCCTGCTCGACGGCGTCGACATGGAGCGCATCGACCTGCGCAGCTACCGCCGCAGCGTCTCGGTCGTGCCGCAGGAGTCGGTGCTGTTCGACGGCACGATCCGCGACAACGTCACGTATGGGCTGAGCGGCATGACGGAGGAGACGGTGACGCGGGCGCTGCGGGACGCGAACGCCCTGGAGTTCGTGGAGCGGCTCCCCCACGGCTGGGACACCGTCGTCGGCGAGCGCGGCGCGCTGCTGTCCGGCGGTCAGCGGCAGCGGCTCGCGATCGCCCGGGCGCTGGTCCGGGACCCGCGGGTGCTCCTGCTGGACGAGGCGACCTCGGCGCTGGACAGCGAGTCCGAGGCGCTCGTGCAGGAGGCGCTGACCCGGCTCATGCGGGGACGGACGACGTTCGTCGTCGCGCACCGGCTGGCCACGGTCCGCAACGCCGACCGGGTCGCGGTCCTGTCCGGCGGCCGGCTCACCGAGCTCGGCACCCACGACGAGCTCGTCGCGGCGGGCGGCACGTATGCGAGGCTGCACCGCCTCCAGCACGTGTAGCCCTCCGCCCGGCACGCGCGGCGAAGCCGCCCGCGAGCGGCGCGTGTGAGCGTCCCTCCCGGGGTCTGCGACACTGGGCAGGTGAAACCCGGTGCGTCTGACGAGCTGGCCAGCGCGAGCCTGGTCGATCTCGCCATGTCACGGCTGCGCCGGGAGATCCTCAGCGGCACCACCGACCCCGGCGAGCGGCTCGTGGAGGAGCAGCTGACCCGCAGGTTCGGCATCAGCCGCGCCCCGCTGCGGGAGGCGCTGCGCCTGCTCGCGCAGCAGGGACTCGTGGAGCACGTGCCGCGGCGCGGGGTTCGGGTCGCCACCCTCTCCGCCGACGACATCCAGGAGTTGTACGCGGTCCGCGACGTCCTCGAGCGGCACGCCGTCTCCGTCACCGCATCCGACGCGGACCTCGCCGGCGTCGCCGCCGCGGTGAAGGCGCTGCAGGAGGCCGACGCCCGCGGCGACCAGTTCGACGTGGCGACCGCCCACCGGGAGTTCCACGTCGCGGTCGTCGCCCTCGCCGGCAACCGCCAGCTGACGCAGGTCTACGAGTCGATCCTGGTGAAGATCCAGCTGTACATGGCGCTGAACCTGCGGCGCGAGGCCGAGGTCGCCCGCCCGCACGACGGCGTCCACCGCCACGAGCGGCTGTTCGAGGCCGTGTCGGCCCGCGACACGGCCGCCGTGCTCGCGGCGCTGGACGAGCACGGCGCCCGGTCGTACATCGGCTGACGACGCCGGACGCGCGGCGGGCGGGACCAGGCGGGCCCCCCGCAGGTGGCGGGGTGGGCAGCACCTCGCGCAGCGTCGCGGCGAACGCCTCGTGGGCGTGGTGCGGGAGCGGCCAGTCGCCGTCCATGCCGACCCGCCCGCCCGCCGAGGCGCCCGCCGAGGCGCCCGGCGTGCTGCGGCCGGGGGGGGTCGGGGGTCAGGCGCTCGGCGAGGTCCAGCCGGAGTGCGAAGGCACCGGCGGGGCCGCGGCGAGCGGCGTGGGCACGGGCTCCGCGGCGGGCTGGGCGGTGGCCCAGACCGTGGAGGGCGCGGCGGTGGCGGGGACGGTCCAGCCGTCGGGCATCGGGTACTCCGGCAGCGGCTGCGCCGCGAGGGCCGCGACGAACGCGGGGTGCGGGCGCCGCGGCTCCAGCCACAGCCCGTCGCGGCTGACCCGGACGCCGGCCACCGCGGCGTGGGTGCCGCGGGCGACGACGACGAGCCCGGTGCCCATGCAGGCCACCGTGCCGGCGATGGCGGCGAGCGCGGCCGTGCCGTGGACCCGCTCGCTCAGGTACAGGGCGGCGACGAGGCCGGCGACGATCGTGGCGGCGCCGGCGGCGATCCGGGCGGCGCGGCGCAGACCGCAGCGGCGGCACGACGGCCAGGCCGGCGCGAGCGCCTCCTTCCGCAGGGGCCTGAGCAGGATCCGGTAGAGCAGGCGGCCGGCGAGCACCGCCAGGGGCCACGCCCACAGCGGCAGCGGCGACAGGAACACCATCGGCCGCATGCTCGTGGCGGGCCGCCCGTGACGCGGGCAGATCGGCGGCACGAACGCGCCGGCGGGGATGCGGACGGGCGGCATGGCAGGCTCCGGGGGCCGAAGGGTCGGCGGGATTCTGCCACGCCGCGCGCCGTCCGGGAACCCGTCAGGGCAGTGGGGCGAGGATGGAACAGCTGCTGGTGGTGGCGCCGTCGGCGCCCGGGTAGCAGATGTCGGAGTCGGCGCCGCCGTTGAGGCTGTCGAAGCCGGCGTCGCCGTACAGGGTGTCGTTGCCGGTGCCGCCGTTGATGGTGTCGGCGCCCTGCCGGCCGCGGAGGCTGTCGGGGCCGCCGCCGCCGTTGATGACGTCGTCGCCGGAGTAGGTGGTGCACGGCGGCGGCGCCTGGGCCGCGGCCGGCACCAGCAGGCCGGCGCCGGGGAACGGCAGGCACGGGGTGGTGTACCAGCCGCCGTCGATGACGTTGGCGTTGCCGTCGCCCGTGAGGGTGTCCGCGGCGCCGCCGCCGGTGAGGTTCTCGATCTCCTGGTACACGTCGGACTCGCCGGTCAGCGGGTCGCCGCCGTGCGCCGGGCTCACCAGGGTCGCGGTGATCTTCGCGGTCCGGCCCTGGAACGTGACGGTGTCGGAGCCGGTGCCGCCGTTGATCCAGTCGTCGCCGGGGCCGGAGTGGATGACGTCGTCGCCCGGTCCGCCGGACGCGTCGCCGGCCGCGGCGGGCGTGGCGTGGCCGCCCATCTTGATGACGTCGTTCCCGTCGCCGCCGGAGGCGTGCACGTTGGACGTGGTGCGGTTGTCGATGACGTCGTCGAGGTCGGAGGTCTTGATGTCCAGGAAGGTCGCCGCATGCACACAGTGGACGGTGGTCTGGGTGGCGTACGGGTAGCTGCAGGTGCTGCCGTCAGGCGTGCTGAACGTGATCGGGTAGACGTCGGTGAAGGCGACGACACCGGGCGACGGGTTGCTGATGGTGAGCCGGTTGGCCTGGTTGAGCGCCGCATCGTAGTGCATCTCACCGCTCATGGTGAGGGTGGCGACCAGTGGTTCAGCGTGTGCGGGACTCACGGCGGCGACGGTGAAGCCGACGCCGAGGATGACCGCGAGTCCGAGCCGGGACAGTCGTCTCATCGCGGCAGGGTCGCAGTGGCGGCGATCACATACGAGCAACTGTCGGGTACCGGCCTCCGGACATCGACGCGTTACATGAGCCGCGGTTCGGCGTAACAGAACTGTCGACAATCGACAGCATGCCCGCACTCGACGAGATCGCCGAGGAGCCGCCGCGGCGCAGGGGTTCCTGTGCGAGGCATCCGCGGCGGCACCGCGCGGGACATCACCGCCCGGCGGGGGGCTTTCGGGCACACCGTCACCTGGAGGGGCAATGACTGCAAGCATCGGCCCGGTCGTCGAGGCCCGGCCCTACGCCTGGCCGTACGACGGCTCGGTCCCGGTCGAGCGCACAGCGCTGCTGTGCATCGACTGGCAGACGGACTTCTGCGGACCGGGCGGCTACGTCGACAGCATGGGCTACGACATCGGCCTGACCCGGGCGGGGCTGCCGGCGACCGCGAAGCTGCTCGACCACGTGCGCGGGCTCGGCATGCTGGTCGTGCACACCCGGGAGGGCCACGACCCGGACCTGTCGGACCTGCCGCCCAACAAGCGCTGGCGGTCCGCGCGGATCGGCGCCGAGATCGGCGCCGCCGGCCCGTGCGGGCGGATCCTCGTCAAGGGCGAGCCTGGCTGGCAGATCGTGCCGGAGGTGGCGCCGGCGCCCGGCGAGGTCGTCGTCGACAAGCCCGGCAAGGGCGCGTTCTACGCCACCAACCTGGACCTGGTGCTGCGCACGCACGGCATCACCCACCTCATCCTCACGGGCATCACGACCGACGTGTGCGTGCACACCACGATGCGCGAGGCGAACGACCGCGGCTACGAGTGCCTCATCCTGTCGGACTGCACCGGCGCGACCGACCCGGCCAACCACGCCGCGGCGCTGCACATGGTCACCATGCAGGGCGGCGTCTTCGGCTGCGTCGCCACCTCCACCGACGTCATCGCGGCGACCGTCGCCGGCACGGTGGTCTGAATGGCCACGGTGGACGCCTCGCCCGGACCCTTCACCTTCGACCCGGCGAGCACCGCGCTCCTCGTCATCGACATGCAGCGCGACTTCATGGAGCCCGGCGGCTTCGGCGAGACCCTCGGCAACGACGTCGCCCAGCTGCGCCGCGTCATCGAGCCGACGGCGGCGCTGCTCGCCGCCTGCCGGGCGCTGGGCCTCACGGTCATCCACACCCGCGAGGGCCACCTGCCGGACCTGTCGGACTGCCCGCCGGCGAAGCTCAACCGGGGCGACCCCAGCATGCGCATCGGCGCGCCCGGGCCGATGGGCCGCATCCTGATCCGCGGCGAGCACGGCCACGACATCATCGACGAGCTGGCCCCGGCCGGCGGCGAGCTGGTCATCGACAAGCCCGGCAAGGGCGCCTTCTACAACACGTCCCTCGGCGACGTCCTCGCCGCGCGCGGGATCCGCAGCCTGGTCGTCACCGGTGTGACCACCGAGGTCTGCGTGCACACCACCGTCCGGGAGGCGAACGACCGCGGCTACGAGTGCCTCGTGCTGTCGGACTGCGTCGGCTCCTACTTCCCGGAGTTCCAGGAGGCGGGCCTGCGGATGATCGCCGCGCAGGGCGGCATCTTCGGCTGGGTCGCGCCCTCATCCTCGTTCATCGCCGCACTGCAACCCTCTCCGCAGAGGACGTGAGACATGACCACTCCCGCTTCGCTCAAGGTCCCGTGGTGGGTCCGCGGTGACACCAACGCGTTCTTCGGCTTCGGCGTGAACGTGCTCGTGAACGTGCTGACCCTGACGTCGCTGTGCCTGTTCGTGGTGAAGCTCAGCGAGCGCGACGTCTTCCACGCGATCCTGCCGGCGCTCGGCATCGCGCTCGTCGCCGGCAACGTCTACTACACGTTCCTGGCCCGGCGCCTGGCCCGCAAGGAGAACCGCACCGACGTCACCGCCCTGCCCTACGGGCCGAGCGTGCCGCACATGTTCATCGTCATCTTCGTCATCATGCTGCCGGTCTACCTGAAGACCAACAACCCGACGCTGGCCTGGAAGGCCGGTCTGGCCTGGGCCTTCATCATCGGGGTCATCGTCATCGTCGGCGCGTTCGTCGGGCCCTACATCCGGAAGTACGCGCCGCGGGCGGCGCTGCTGGGCACCCTCGCCGGCATCTCCATCACGTTCATCTCGATGCTGCCCGCCGCCCGGATGTGGGACCTCGCGTGGGTGGCGCTGCCGGTGTTCGCGCTGCTGCTGATCGGCCTGCTCACCGACACGAAGCTGCCCGGCAACTTCCCGATCGGGCTGGCCGCGCTGCTCGTGGGCACCGCGATCGGCTGGGCCGGCGGCGCGATGGACGGCAACGCGGTCAGCGCCGCCGTCGACGACATCGGCTTCGCCCTGCCCGGCCTGCACCTGGACCTGCTCACCTCCGGGCTGTCCGACGTGGCGCCGCTGCTCGCGACCGCGATCCCCCTCGGCGTCTACAACTTCACCGAGGGGATGTCCAACGTGGAGAGCGCCGCGGCCGCCGGCGACAACTACAACCTGCGCAGCGTCCTGCTCGCCGACGGCGCCGGGGCGCTGATCGGCGCGGCGCTCGGCTCGCCGTTCCCCCCGGCCGTGTACGTCGGGCACCCCGGCTGGAAGAAGGCCGGCGGCGGCAGCGGCTACTCGATGGCGACCGGCGTCGTCATCGCGATCCTGTGCTTCCTGGGCCTGTTCGGCTTCCTCGGCGCCATCTTCCCGCTGCCGGCGATCGTGCCGATCCTGCTCTACATCGGCCTGCTGATCGGCGCGCAGGCCTTCCAGTTCTCCCCCAAGGCGCACGCCGCGGCGGTCATCGCGGCGCTGATCCCCAACATCGCCCAGTGGGCCACCAGCCAGATCGACAACTCCCTGGCGGCCGCGGGCACCACCGCCGCCAAGGTCGGCGACGCCGCGCTCGCCGGCAACGGCGTCATCTACAGCGGGCTGCTCACCCTCGGCCAGGGCGCGATCCTCGCCGGCCTCGTGTTCGGCTCGATCGTCGCGTTCATCATCGACAAACGCTTCATCCACGCGGGAATCTTCGCGCTCGCGGGCGCGGCGCTGGCCTTCGTCGGCCTGATCCACGGCGAGAAGGTCGCCTGGAACGCCAACGGGCAGGTCGCGCTCGGCTACCTCTTCATCGCGGTGGTCTGCGGCCTGTTCGCGCTGAGCCGCCCCGAACCCCGGCCGAAGGACGCCGACGAGATCGAGCTGGACCGCCTGCACGGCGACGCCCCACCGGCTGACGCCCCACCGGCTCCCGCTCCGGCGGCCTCGGCCCCCGCCGCCGCTCCGGCTGCGTAGCTCCTCCCCGACTGCGCGGTGGTCCCCCGTCCTCCCTGGGGACCACCGCGCGACCAGCACCGTGCAAGCCAGTCGCGTCAGAAGGGACACCCGTGCGGATCAACAGGGACGACATCGTCGCCGAGGTGGAGGCGGCGTTCGTGGCGTACGAGAAGGCGCTCGTCGCCAACGACGTCACCGCCCTGAGCGAGGCGTTCTGGGACTCCCCGGCCGTGGTCCGCTTCGGCGTCGCGGACCACCAGACCGGTGCCCGCGAGCTCCGCGACTGGCGGTCCGCGCAGCGGCCGCTCCCGCCGGGCCGCCGGCTGTTCGGCACGAGGATCACCACGTTCGGCACCGACCTGGCCACCGTCACCACGATGTTCGACTACCCCGGCACCGACGACCGTCCCGGACGGCAGTCCCAGACCTGGGTCCGCCTCCCGGAGGGCTGGCGCATCGTCCACGCCCACGTCTCCCATCCCCGCGGCGACTGAGCGGTTTCAGGCTGCCGACAGCCGTCCCCGCCCCTGATGCGTCAGCTGGTACGCGGCAACGAGGAGCAGCACGCCGCTGGCGATCGCGTACAGCCCGATCGCCCACGCGATCGCGACCGCGCCCGCCTCGGGCCGCACCACCACGAACAGCCCGGCCACCACCGAGATCGCGCCCACCAGCGCCAGGGTCCAGCCGCCGTGCTGGCGGGCGGCGAGCCACAGGTCGGCGACGCCGGTCACGATCGCCCAGGCGCCGACGATGACGGCCAGCACCACCCCGGTGATGCCCGGCCACACGATGGCGAGGACCCCGACGACGAGCCCGAACAGCCCGGCGACCGCCCGCGCCAGCCGCGGCCCGTTGCCGTCGGCGAAGCCGGTGACCGGGTTCGTGGCGCCCGCAGAGGGGCGCATGGCGTGGACGAGCTGCTCGATGCCGGTCGCGATCGTGAAGATGCCGAACAGCACCGCGAGCGCGATCACCGTCACCCCGGGCCAGATGACCGCGACGATGCCGAACACGATGGCGAGGACGCCTCGCACACCGAGCAGCCACGCTTCTCTTCTGAGCATCATGCCCTCCTTGCGAGTCGGTCTTCGAGTTCGTCGATCCGGTCGAGCAGGTCCAGCACCACGCCGACGGCGGCGTAGTTGAGCGTCAGGTCGTCGTGCAGCCGGCGGATGCGGGCGACGGTGGCCAGCTCCCGGACGGCGAAACCGGGTGCGCCGTCCGGGAACGTGGTGACCTCCACCAGCCCGAGCGTGACCAGCCGCGCCACGAGCTCGGGGTGCAGCCCGGCCGCCGCGGCGAAGTCGGGCAGGGTCAGTTCGTCGGGAAGCCGTGCCGCCCGCACCAGTGGAAACGTCATGCCGGGCTCCGGGGGTCGGTCGTGGACGCCGCGGCGAGCTCCGCGTACAGGCGCCGCTCGCGCTCGGACAGGTCCGGCGGGACGACGATGCGGACCTTGGCGTACAGGTCGCCGGCGGCGCCGCGCGGGTTGGGCAGGCCGAGCTCGGGCAGGCGCAGCCGCCGGCCCGACGACGAGCCGGGCGGCACGTCCAGGCGCACCGGACCGGCCGGGGTCTGCACCCGCACGGGTGCGCCGAGCGCCGCCTCCCACGGCGTCACCGGCAGCTCGACCAGGATGTCGCGGCCACGGACCCGGTACCGGGGATGCGGCGACAGGCGGACGACGAGGTAGAGGTCGCCGTCCGGGCCGCCGCCGGTGCCCGGCCAGCCCTGACCGGCGAGCCGGACGCGCTGCCTGTCGGCGACGCCCGCCGGGATGTCCACTGTGTACTGCCGGGGTCGCCCCGTCGGTCCGGGCAGCGTGATCGTGCGCCGGCCGCCGCGGTACGCGTCCTCGACGGAGACGGCGAGCTCGGCCTGGTTGTCCGCGCCGGCCCGCCCCCGGGGACCGGTCCTGTCCCGGGAGCCTTTCCCGTCCCGGGGGGCGGACCGGTCCCGGGCGCCGGTCTGGTCCGCGGGCCCGGTGGGGTCGCCGGGAGCCGCCTGGTCCCGGGGGCCCGGCTGGTTGTACGGGGGCTGGCGGCGCTGCGGCCCGGGGGCCTGGCGCCCGGGGGCGGCCGCCGGGCCGGGACCGCCCCGCTGGAACAGGCTGCCGAGCCAGTCGTCGGCGGCCGCCTGGGTCGCGTCGTAGTCGCGGCGGCGGCGCGGGTCGGACAACACCCGGTACGCCTCGGCGATCCGCTTGAAGCGCTCCTCCGCGCCGGGTTCGCGGCTCACGTCAGGGTGGTGCAGGCGGGCGAGGGTCCGGTACGCGCGCCGGACCTCCTCCCGGCGGGCGTTCCTCGGCACGCCGAGGTCTGCGTAGTAGTCGCGGGTGTCAACCGTCGTCATCGGTACCCCCAACTCGTGCGCCGACCGCGTCGACCGGCGAGCGGCCCCTCAAGGGGCGGCATCGCCGTGTCGCGCGCCTGGACCCGGCCGCTCAGGTCATGCCGCTGCGACCGACCTGCCCCGTGCTGCCGGTGCCGGTACTCCCGGCCTGCTGGCTCGCCGGCCGGGGACGGGACTGACCCTCACGCATCTGCTTCGCCTGCGCTGCGGGCGTGTCGGCGGGGTCTGTCTGCGGTGGCCGGCCGGCCCGCGCCTGCTCCAGACCGGGCCTGGCCGCCGACGACTGCACGGTGATGCGGCGGCGCTGCTCGCCGCGCGCCTTCGGCGCCACGATCGTGAGCACGCCGCTGTCGAGGTTCGCCTCGACCCGGTCGCCGTCGATGTCGCCCGGCAGCGCGACCAGGTACTCGAACTCGCCCTCCTGCCGCGCGTGATGGTGCATCGTGCCGGTGCGGGTCCGGGCCCGGTAGCTGCCCGCCACCCGGATCTCGTTGTCCCGCAGGTCGATCCGCACGTCGGCGGCGTCGACGTCGGGCAGGTCCAGGTCGACCCGGTAGGTGTCGGTGGTCTCCTCGATGTCGACCGGCACGCCACCGATGCGCGGCATCGCCGCCGACGGGAACGGGAACGCCCGGCCGGGTCGGGTCACCAGGAATGCCATCAGTAGGTCTCCCAACGGTGAGGGGATGTACGCGGCCATGCTGGGCGCGCGCCGGGTGACCCCGTCCCACCTCCGGCGGATGAGCGGACGTGGTAGGCCCGTTCGCTCCCTGCTGGTGATGGTGCTTCACCTGCGGGCTGGGGAGCGTTCCACGCATGTATGAAGACGTGTTCATCACGGAGGTCCGCGAGAAGACCGGCCTTGCCACCGCCGAGGAGACCCGGCGCGCGGTCCGGGGTGTGCTGCACGCCCTCGCCACGCGCCTGCCCGACGGCTGGGTGCACCACCTCGCGGCGGAGCTGCCACCGACGCTCGCGGAGCCCCTGTGGTCCTATCAGCACCTGTACGACCAGGAGGTCCACGTGGACTTCCTCGCCGACGTCGCCGCCCGTGCGGCCGTGCCACCGGACCTCGCCGAGCGCCTGGCCCGCGCGGTCTTCGCCGTCATCGCGAGCGCCGGCGACCCGGCCCTGCTTCGCCGCGTGTACGCCCCGCTGACCAGCGACATCCTCGTGCTCACCGAGTCCGACCGCTCCCTCCTGCCCGTCTGACCGGGCCTGGAGACAGCAGCCACAAGGACCCCGTCCGCGCGGGCGGGGTCCCCGCATCCGGCCTGCGCCGCGGGGCCGGACGCGACCGGCCCGGGGACCTGACGGCGCGGCACCCCCTCGCGGCCGACGGCGGCACGCATCGACGGCTGCGGGTATCGTCGCTCGGATGGCTGCCGTGTGCGGGATCGACGACTGTGGCGTGCTGGCGATCGGGAGGTGCCGGGACTGCGGCAGCGCGTTCTGCATGTCGCACCAGGGGCGCAACCCGGCCTCCGGCGACGGCTACGCCGCGCTGTGCGAGCGGTGCGCCGCCCGCCGCCACGCCGCCACCACCTCGGACCGTGACGTCGCCCCCGTGCAGCGCCTCGGCGACGAGCAGCGCTGGGTCATGTCGGGGCAGGCCGTCCGCGACCTGACCGCGAAGGGTGTGCCGGCGCTGCCGGTGATCGAGCAGCGCCGCCGCGCCGTGAAGCTCCGCTTCGGCGGTGAACGCGTCGAGATCGACGAGATCGAGGTCGGCACGGTGTGGGTCCTCGGCAGGTTCGAGTGGACGCAGCCGGTCGACGGCGTCGCCGAGACCCGGGAGCGCACCACCGGGCTGCTCGCCGAGCCCCGCGGCGGCTACCCGGTCGCCGCGTTCCGCCAGGCGGTCGCCCGCTGCCGCGTCACCGAGCTCGGCGCCACCCTGGTCCGCGACGGCGGCGCCGAGCTGGAGTCCCGCGCCGTCCCCCTGATCGCCCAGGCCGCCCGCCGCCTCCTGCGCTGAACTGCGCCGGACAAAGGCCGCCGCGCTGATCATGCGACCCCGAATGACACGTTCGGTAGTTGACCCTGGCGGCGGCGGTACGCCAATCTGGCTGCCATGCTGTCGTGGGGGCGCTTCCGGCGGTCCGCGCCCGACCTTGCCGCGGCAGGGCGGGCGCTGCTCTACCGCAGCGGGGTCGGGCTGGCGTACCTCGGGACGGTGCGGGTCGACGGCGGGCCGCGGGTGCACCCGGTCAGCCCGCTGCTGGTCGAGGACGGGCTCTACGCGCTGCTCATGGTCTCGCCGAAGCTGGAGGACCTGCTCCGGGACGACCGGTTCGCGCTGCACACGTTTCCGCTCGGGGACACCGAGGACGCGTTCTACCTGACCGGGCGGGCCCGGTTCCCGCGCGAGGAGGCGCTGCGGCGCAGCGTCGCGGCGGCGTTCCTCGCCGAGCGGGGCATGTCGGGGCCGCCGCCCGGCTTCGGGCAGAACGTGCTGGTCGAGCTGGTCGTGGAGACCTGCGTGCTGAGCCGGGCGGGCGAGCAGATCACCTGGGCGGCGGCCGGCCCCTACCGGCACGAGGTCGGCCGCCACCGCGCGATGCGCTGAGCCCGGAGGCTACCGCGCACCGCGCGGTGCGCTGAACCCAAAGGCGCTACCGCGAGTAGGCCTCCAGCTCCCACAGCGAGTAGCCGTAGCCGGTGGCGCGGGCGACGCCGGCCATGCGGACGTACCGGGCGCTGACCGGGGCGAAGGTCACGCTGTCGGTGCCGCCGTTGCCCGCGTCGACGGTGGCCGCGGTGGTCCACGCGGTGCCGTTGGCGGACACCTCGATGCGGTAGCGGGTGCCGTACGCGGCCTCCCACCGCAGGATCACCCGCCGCAGGGTGCGGGCCGAGCCGAGGTCGACGGTCAGGGACTGGTCGTCGCTCCACCAGCTCGCCCAGCGGGTGGTCGGGTCGCCGTCGACGGCGGCGCCGGCGCTGTAGCCGATGAACGTGCCGTTGCCGGTCGCCTTGCGGCCGAGGGCGAGGTTGGTGATGTCGTCGCCGCGTTTCGCCGGGAACGACACGGCCTGCTGGTAGGTGGGCCGGTTCTGCCAGGAGATCTTGTCGTGGGTGATGCCGCCGAGCGGGGACTGGATGATGCTGTCGGCGCACCACTGGTCGCCGGCGCCGCAGGAGGCGTCGCCGGGGTAGGTGGTGGTGGCCGGCTCGGCCGCCGCGGCCGCGAGGGTCGAGGACAGCGTGGCGCGGCAGGCGGCCGGCGTGCCGCAGTAGGTGCGGCCGAGACCGCCCTGGACGGGGTCGCCGAGGACCGTGCGGAGGTCCTTGTCGAGGTAGCCCCACCAGCCGTTCTGGAACGACGAGCCCTTGTGGCTCTGCGACTGGTTCAGCGACGTGGCGCCGGTCGAGCCGGTGTGGCCGGACGGCGACTCGTCGATCTGCAGGGCGCCGGTGAGGGCCGTGTACACGTCGTCGCCCAGGCCCGGCTTGAAGACGCCGGCGATCAGCTTCGGCCACCAGGCGTCGAAGAGGCGGATGGCGTCGGCGTGCTGGTACACGTGGGACCCCGGCGCCGTCTCGATCCGCTTCGCGCCGGCCGCCTGCCACGCGGCCAGCGCGGCGTAGGACGGCGCGCCGGGGCCGAGGACGCGCAGCAGTTCCGGCAGCAGCGCCTCGGCCCGCAGGTCGGTGACGGCCGCGTCCTCGACGAGGCGCACCACCGCCGCCCGGTCGACCTTGCCGCCGCCGGCGAGGGCGGCCTTGACCCGGCGGTCGAGCAGGTCGGCGCGGTGCACGGCGCCGAAGCTGAAGTTGCCGTCCGCGGCGCTGTAGCCGGCCGCCTGCTTGTTGTTCCAGCTGACGAAGTAGTCCTGGCCCGCTGACTGGGGGTGCTGCGCGACGGTCGTGTAGTCGGCGGTGTTGGTGTCGGGGTTCCAGTTCTGCCACTCGTAGGCGGCCTCGGCGCGGGTCGGCAGGTTCGGGTTCGCGCCCGCCCCGCGGACCGGGTTGGCGCCGGAGTTGAAGTACGCGGTGTCGGTCGCGTTCACGTAGAACCAGTTGAACGCGTAGCCGACGTCCGCGGCGGAGGCGATGAACGCCGCCGGCGAGCCCATCGCGGCCGGGTCGTTGAACGCCTGGAACCCGATCGCGGAGTCCGCCTCGTGCCGGTAGGTGGACCGCAGCCGGGTGAAGGCGACCGGCACACCGCCGACCTTGCCGCGCCACGCGACGAGCCCGTACTTCGTGCGGAACGTGGTCAGCCGGTAGGAGCCCGCCGGGGTCGAGTCGGCGAGCGTCGGCGTCCACGCGTTGGTGCGGGTCAGCGCCTCCATCGGCGTGCACGTGCCGCGGAACAGGTACGCCGAGGACTGGACGGTCGGCGCGGAGCCGTCGGTGTTGCACAGCGGCACCGAGTAGGTGTCGGTGATGTCCTGCTCGGCGGAGGTGGCGCTCCAGGCGTAGTCCTGGCCGCGGCCGAGCAGCACGTACAGGTTGAGGCCGGCGAACGCGACGCCGTGCGCGCTGATCCCGGGGCCCTGCAGCTCCTGCAGCATGAGCAGCTGCGGCGAGAAGTAGCCGGTCTGCGGGCCGAACACCGCGATCGGGTGCCCGGTCGCGGAGTGCGCGGCGTCGACGACGACCGCGTTGGACATGCCCTTGTGCTGGGCCGAGAACGAGCCGGTGGCGGCCGCGGTCCCGGAGCCGGTGGGGTCGAAGACGACCGGCTGCGCGGTGACGGTGCCCGCGTCCGGCAGCGCGACGCCGGGCCCGTCCGGGTCGGCGGCGCCGTAGGGGAACGACTGTCCGTTGTGGAGGGTGAGGACCGCCTCGGGGTCGTTCTGGCCGCGGAACGCCGCCCAGAGGCGGTCGCCCTCGACGGGCCCGTAGCGGGCGCGGGCGGTCACCCGTACCAGGGCCGACTCCACCTCGCCGCCGCCCCCGCCGCCGAAGAGGCCGCCGACGACGCCGGCGATCGCGATCAGGTCGGTCATCTTGAACTGCTCCGGCCCGCCGGCGTTGGTGACCGCGTCGAGGTGCCCGGTCAGCACGTACTCGCCGGGGCAGTTGCGGCCGGACATGCAGGCGGCGATGTAGGCGTTGACGCCGGCGACGTAGTCCTGCACGTCGGTGTAGAGCTGCGCGCCGCGCGGGCCCTTGGTCCGCAGCTGCTCGACCTGGGCCTGCAGGTCGGCCTCGGTGTAGGGGGCGTTGCGCCAGATGCTCTGCTCCAGCTCGCGGTTGCCCGGGGAGCCGCCCGCGAACGGGGTCAGCTGCCCGCGGCCGACCCGCCGCAGCAGGTCCATGACGAACAGCCGGTCCTCCGCGCCCGCGTAGCCGGCGCCGAACATGGTGCCGGCGCGGGTCGTGCCGGTCACGTGCGGCACACCGGCGCTCTTGTCCCGCACGATCGTGACGTCGGCGCGCGGGCTGTAGGTGCGCTCGGCCTGGCCGGCGGGGACGCCGAAGGAGGCGCTGTTGTAGAAGCGGTCGATCTGCTCGCCCGTTAGGCCGGTGTACGCGGCGACCAGGTCCGCGTACTTGCCGAGCTGGTCGGCGGAGTGCGGGGGCCGGTAGCCGAGCGCCTGGTGCGCCAGGATGTCGGCGAGGGTGGCGTTGCCGTTCTGGCCGGGCGGGACGATGTCGTCGCACTCGTCGAGGCAGTAGTCCGTGGGGACGAGGACGGCGGCGGGAGCCTGCACGGGGGTTGCGACGAGCACGCCGGCCGTGATGAGCAGTGCCGCGGCGGCGCGTTTCAGCAGGGGCAGGGACATGGCGGATCCCTTCCGGGGGTCGCGAGTCAATGTGAATATGACTCGGGTTACCGGATGGTAACAACGACACCCATCACTGAACAGAGGTTCAGCCGTCCGTGTCGGCCGGGCTGGGCTAGGCTCCCTGAGGTGATCGCAGGGTGATCGTCGTGCACGCAGCCTGGCTCGACGGCCGCCTCTGCCTCTGGGCCGAGGACACCGACACGCCGCCCGCACAGCGGCGGGGGCGCCGGCCGAAGATCCCCGCGCACCCGTTCGCCGTCCCCGGCCTCCGCCTCGACGAGGACACCGGCCTCCAGGCGACCCGCACCCTCACCCTCCCCACCCGCGGCGACCTGCCCGAGCCGTCGCCCGCCGCGTCGGTGCGGCTCCCGCCCGCCGACGCCCCGCTCCGGCTCAGCGAGTGGACCGTCGACACGATCGAGTACGACGCGGACGACGCCTACGCCCTCCTGCGCTCCAGCCTGGTGGCGATCACCGGCAACGACGGCGATGGCGACGACGACTTCGTCTTCGGCGAGACCATCCGCGCCCTGGCCACGGTGGCCACCTTCGCCGGATCCCTGGTCCGCCGCGGCCGCATGCTGCCGGGGCTGACCGGCGCCGAGGCGCGGTGGGTCCCGGTGCTGACCGGCCGGGACGCCGCGTACACGCGCTCCCTGGCGCTGTCGCTGCCGCAGGCCGTGCTCGGCGGCGCGCCGTCCCGGGCGGCGCTGCTCACCGAGGTGCTCGACACGCTCGTCGACGCCGCCGCCCGCGCCGTGCTCCCGCCCGCCACCCACCGGCTCACCGGCGTCGCCGGCGCCTGGCTCACCGCGCTCACCGGCACGGACCGTGCCGTCGAAGGGCCCCCGGCCGAGCTCGACGCCCTGAGCGCCGACCTGCGGGCCTGGCAGGCCGACGCGGTCGGCGGCGCGGTCCGGGCCTGCTTCCGGCTCGCCGCACCCCCCGACCCCGGCACCATCGAGTACGCCCGCCTCGACCTGGACGACGACGAGGAGCCGGAGTGGCGCCTCGAGTTCGCGCTGCAGGCCGCCGACGAGCCCAGCCTCGTCGTCGACGCCGCCACCGTCTGGCAGGCGCCCGGCCCGATCGAGCTGTCCCAGTGGCAGGTCCCCGCCCCGCAGGAGACGCTGCTCGCCGAGCTCGGCCGGGCCAGCCGCCTGTACCCGGCCCTGGAGGACTCGCTGCGCTCGGCCCGGCCCGCCGCGCTCACCCTCGACACCGCCGGCGCGCACCAGCTGCTCAGCGAGCACGCGCCGCTGCTGTCGGCCGCCGGGTTCGGGATGCTGCTGCCCGGCTGGTGGCGCAAGCCCCAGGCCAGGCTCGGCGCCCGGCTCACCGCCCGCAGCCCGTCCACGACCCAGCCCGGCACCGTCGCGACGAAGAGCGCCGTCGGGCTCGGCTCCGTCGTCGACTACCGGTGGGAGCTCGCCATCGGCGGCGACCCGCTCACCGGCGAGGAGATGCGCCGGCTCGCCGACTCCAAGGCGTCCCTCGTGCGGCTGCGCGGCGAATGGGTCGAGCTCGACCAGCGCCGCCTCGCCGCCGGCCTCGAGATCATGCGGCGGCAGGCTGAAGACGCCGAGATGACCGTCGCCGACCTGCTGCACCTCGCCGGCGGCGACACCGAGGGCCCCGGCGGCCTGCCGGTCGAGGTGACCGCCGACGGGTGGCTCGGCGACCTGCTGTCCGGCGACACCGAGCTGCGGGTCCCGGCCGCGACGCCGCCCGCGCGGTTCGAGGGCAGCCTCCGCCCGTACCAGCTGCGCGGCCTCAGCTGGCTCAGCTTCCTCGAATCGGCCGGGCTCGGCGGCATCCTCGCCGACGACATGGGCCTGGGCAAGACCGTCCAGCTCCTCGCCCTGCTCGCCGGCGACGCGCCCGGCCCGACGCTGCTGATCTGCCCGATGTCGCTGGTCGGCAACTGGCAGCGGGAGGCGGCGAAGTTCGCGCCGGCCCTGCGCGTGCACGTCCACCACGGCGCCGAGCGCGCCCGCGGCGCCGACTTCCGCGCCGCCGTCGCCGCGTCCGACCTCGTCATCACCACCTACTCGATCGCCGCCCGCGACGCGGCCGCGCTGAAGTCGCTGCCGTGGCACCGGCTCGTGCTCGACGAGGCGCAGGCGGTGAAGAACGCCGCCACCAAGCAGGCCGTCGCGGTCCGCGGGCTGCCGGCGCGGCACCGCATCGCGGTCACCGGCACCCCGGTGGAGAACCGGCTCGCCGACCTGTGGTCGATCATGGACTTCGCCAACCCGGGGCTGCTCGGCAGCGCCACGAAGTTCCGCGAGCGTTTCGCCGAGCCCGTCGAGCGCCGCGGGGACGCCGACGCCGCCGCCCGGCTGCGCCGCATCACCCAGCCCTTCGTGCTGCGCCGGCTCAAGACCGACCGCGGCATCATCTCCGACCTGCCGGAGAAGCTGGAGATGGAGGTGCTGTGCAACCTCACCCGCGAGCAGGCGTCGCTCTACCAGGCCGTCGTCGACGAGATGCTCGGCAAGATCGAGCGCAGTGACGGCGTCGCCCGGCGCGGCCTGGTCCTGGCGACCATGACCCGCCTCAAGCAGATCTGCAACCACCCGGCGCACGCGATGCGCGACGGCAGCCGCCTCGCCGGGCGCAGCGGCAAGCTCCAGCGCCTGGAGGAGATCCTCGACGAGGTCCTCGCCGCCGGCGAGCGCGCCCTCGTCTTCACCCAGTACGCGGAGTTCGGCGGCATGCTCCGGGCGCACCTGTCCGCCCGGCTCGGCCGCGAGGTCGCGTACCTGCACGGCGGCCTCGACAAGCCGGCCCGGGATGCGCTCGTCGCCCGCTTCCAGGCCGCGACGCCGTCGTCGCCGCCGGTCTTCGTGCTGTCGCTGAAGGCCGGCGGGACGGGCCTGACCCTCACCGCCGCCAACCACGTCGTGCACGTCGACCGCTGGTGGAACCCCGCCGTCGAGGACCAGGCGACCGACCGCGCGTTCCGCATCGGGCAGCGCCGCGCCGTGCAGGTCCGCAAGTTCGTCACCGCCGGCACCGTCGAGGAGAAGATCGCCGCGATGATCACCGAGAAGCGCGGCCTCGCCGCGAAGATCGTCGGCACCGGCGAGCAGTGGCTGACCGAGCTGTCCACCGCCGAGCTGCGCTCGCTGCTGGCCCTGGAGGCCGGGGCGGTCGTCGAGTAGCCCGTAGACTGCACCGGTGTTCGTGATCACGCTCAGCTACCTGGTCGACGTCGAGCAGATCGACGAGGCGATGCCCGCGCACCGCGAGTGGGTCGACGCCCAGTACGACGACGGCATCTTCCTCGCCTCCGGGCCGCGGGTCCCGCGCGAGGGCGGCGTCATCCTCGCCGCCGGCGTGCCCCGCCCTGAGCTGGAGGCGCGACTGTCGCTCGACCCGTTCATGCAGAAGAACCTCGTCGCCTACGACGTCGTCGAGTTCGTCGCCCGCGCCGTCAAGCCCGGCCTGGAGGCGCTGCGCGCATGACGACCCCGGAGTACTGGGGATCACGGACCGTCAAGGTCGAGGGCGGGCTCCGGGCCCGCAGCACGCGCGGCGACATCGGCGAGAGCTGGTGGAGCAAGCGCTTCCTCGCCGTCCTCGAGTCGTTCGCGCTCGGCACCCGCCTCACCCGCGGCCGCAACTACGCCCGCGCCGGGCAGGTCCTGTCGCTGACCGTCGAGCCCGGCGAGGTCGCGGCGGTCGTGCAGGGGTCGCGGCCCACGCCGTACCAGGTGAGCATCGCGCTGCAGGTCTTCGGCGACGACGTGTGGGGCCGGGTCGAGGCCGCGCTGGCCGCGGAGGCTCTCGGCGCCGCGAAGCTCCTCGCCGGCGAGCTGCCGCCGCACGTCGAGGACGTGTTCGCCGAGGCCGACGCGCCGCTCTTCCCCAGCCGCGTGTACGACCTGGCGATGCGCTGCTCCTGCCCCGACGCCGCCGTGCCGTGCAAGCATCTCGCGGCCGCGTTCTACCTCCTCGCGGAGCGCTTCGACGCCGACCCGTTCCAGATCCTGCTGTGGCGCGGCCGCGGCCGGGAGACGCTGCTGGCCAACCTGCGCGCCCTGCGCACGGGCACCGCCGCGGCCACGGCCACGGCCACCGGGCCGGCGGAGCCGGTGCTGACGGGGGCGGCCCGGGTCCTCGCCGACATGGCCGAGCCGGAGGTGGAGCCGGAGCGCTTCTGGTATCCACCGGTGCCCCTCGCGGAGCCCGAGCCCGGCGCCGTCACGGGCCGGGACCTGCTGCTGCGCCAGCTGCCGACGCCACCGCCGGCCCTGGGCGGCCGCGATCTGCTGTCCGCATTGCGCAGCTGGTACCGGTAGCGCCGTTCACGTTCGGGTAGGGTCGCGGGCATGACCGGTCCGCACCCGCCGCACCAGCCGGAGCCGTCGCCGCCCGGCCCGGCCGGACCGCACGACGCCCAGCCGGCGAGCGCCCCACCGGCTCCCTCGTCCGGCGCGGCGCAACCGCCGTCCGGGGCGCCCCAGCCCGGTGGGCCGCAGCTGCCGGCCGCGGTCCACGCGTTCGGGGCGCCGCAACCGTTCGGTGCCCCGCAGCCGTTCGGGGCGCCGCAGTCATTCGGTGCCCCGCAGCCGTTCGGCACACCACCCGGTGCCGCTCAACCACCGGCCACGCCACCGTCGTCCGGGGCACCCCAACCGTTCGGCGCCGCCCAGCCGCCGGGCACGCCGCCACCGTTCGGCACCCCGCCGCCGTCGAGCGGGCCGCAGCCGTTCGGGCCGCCGCAGCCGCCGAGCGGTCCGCAGTCGTTCGGGCCGCCGCAGCCGCCGAGCGGTCCGCAGCCGTTCGGGGCACCGCAGTCGTTCGGGGCGCAACCGCCCGGGGCCCCGCAACCGTTCGGCGCTCAGCAACCGTTCGGGGATCAGCAACCGTTCGGGGGTCCCCAGTCGTTCGGGGTGCCGCAGCCGCCGCGGGACAAGCTGGTCGTCCCACTGATCATCATCGTCGCGACGCTGCTCGTGCTGTGCCTGGCGGGCGCCGCCGGCGCCGTCTACTTCCTGCGGGAGGAGCCCGGCGGCGACAAGACCTCCGAGATCGTCGGCGGCTGACCGTGCGGCGAGGTCGGCGGGTCACGGTCGCGATCCTGTGCGTGGCCGGCGCGCTCGCCGGCTGCGGCACCCCCGCCGGCACCGACGGCGACCTCACCAACGGCTGGCCGGCCCTGCCCGCCGCCTCCTACTCCCCGCCGGCCCAGGGGTCGTGCCTGCAGGGGGCCGTGGCCGCGTTCGAGCCGTCGGCGTCGCCGCTGCGGGCCGTCGACTGCGCCGAGCCGCACGCCGTCGAGGTCGTCGGCGGCGGCACCGTCCCCGACGCGCCCGCGCCGCCCGCCTGGGACAGCGACCCCAGCCGCGCCGCGTACGCCGAGTGCGACAAGGCCGCCACCGCCTACCTCGGCGGCGACTGGCGCACCGGGCGGCTGTTCCCCGTCTTCCGCATGCCGGCGGCGGCGACGTGGCAGGCGGGCGGCCGCCGGTACCTGTGCGGGATCGCCGAGGCGTCCGACGACCTCTTCGCGCCGCAGGAGCGGACCGGCAGCGTCAAGGGCGGCCTGAGCGGCGGCAAGGGCCCGCTCGCGCTCGCCTGCGTCCAGCTCTCCGGCGGCGACCTCGACGCCAAGGGCTTCTACGGCACCGTCGACGCGGTCAAGCCGGTGGCCTGCGACGCCCCGCACGACACCGAGTTCGTCGGCGCCTGGACCGCCCCGGCCGGCGAGTACCCGCCGCAGCAGAAGCTCAAGGAGCTCGCCGGCGACGCCTGCTACCTGAAGATCGCCCAGTTCCTCGGGCTCTCGCAGACGCAGCTGTTCCAGCGGGCCGACATCTACACGTTCTGGACCGGCCTGACCGCCAACCAGTGGGCCCTCGGCGACCGCACCGCCCACTGCTTCCTCAACGTGTCGAGCAAGACCCCGCTGCGCGTCTCGGTCCGCGACCTCGGCACGAAGCAGCTGCCGTGACGCTGACGCTGCCCGAGCCCTGCGTGGTCGTGCTCGTCGGGCCGGGCGGGGCCGGGAAGTCGACGTGGGCCGGGGCGCGCTTCGCCGCCGACCGGATCGTCAGCAGCGACCGGCTCCGCGCGCTCGTCGGCGCCGGCGAGGACGACATCACCGCCAGCGCCGACGCGTTCGCGCTGCTCGACACGGTCGTGGCGCAGCGGATTCGGCGGCGGCTGACCACCGTCATCGACACGCTCGGCCTGGACGCCCAGCGGCGGGCGGGCTGGATCGCCGCGGCGCGGGAGCACGGGCTGCCGGTGGTGGCGGTCGCGTTCGACACGCCCGCCGCGCAGTGCCGCGCCAGGAACCGGGCCCGGGCCACGAAACGGATCCCGGCCGACGTCCTCACCGCCCAGCTCCGCACCTGGGCCTCGACGAGGGACGCGCTCGTGTCGGAGGGGTTCGACGCCGTACACCTGGAGCGACCGACATCGGAGACGCCGGCGCGCACGGTGCCCGAGGCGTTCGTCGCGGCCGCCGAGGCCCGGCGCCGGCAGGAGGACGACCCGGCCCGGCTGCGTTTCGGCCTGCACATCGGCGAGTTCCAGGGCGTCGACGTGCGGGCCACCGCGGTCCGGGCCGAGGAGGCCGGCTTCGACGCGATCTACGTGATGGACCACTTCCGGCAGATCCCGCAGCTCGGGCGCGCCTGGGAGGACTTCCTGGAGAGCTACACGACCCTCGCCTACCTCGCGGCGTGCACCACCAGGGTGCGGCTGGGCGCGCTGGTCACCGGGGTGACGTACCGCAACGTCGCGCACCTCGGCAAGATCGTGGCGACCCTCGACGTGCTCAGCGGCGGGCGGGCCGTGTGCGGGCTGGGGCTCGCGTGGTTCAAGGAGGAGCACGTCGCCTACGGCTGGCCGTTCCCCTCCGTCGGCGAGCGCTACGCGCTGCTCGAGGACGCGCTGCGGGTGCTGCCGCTGCTGTGGGGCAAGGGCAGCCCCGGGTTCGAGGGGCGGGCCCTGACGGTGCCGGAGGCGCTGTGCTACCCGCGGCCCGTACAGGAGCGGCTGCCGATCATCGTCGGCGGCAACGGCGAACGGCGCACGCTGCGGCTCGCCGCCACCTACGCCGACGCCGCCAACGTCATGGGCGACCTCGCCACCGTCCGTCGCAAGGCGTCCGTGCTGCACGGGTACAACCCGGACACCCGCCTCACCCACCTGGGCACGGCGCTCGTCGCCGCCGACGACCGCCACCTCGCCGACCTCGTCGAGCGCCGCCGCGGCCGCAGGTCCCGCGAGGCCTACGCCCGGGAGGTCAACGCCGGCACCGTCGCCGACCACGTCGGCCGCTTCCGCCAGCTGGCGGACGCGGGTGTCCGCGAGGCGATGGTCCGCCTCCCCGACCCCGAATGCCTGGCCCCGATGGCCGAGGTCATGGCCGCCTTCCGCTGAGCGCTACGGGGCGGTGTCGGTGATCGCCTGGCGGAAGACCTTGGAGCGGTGGGCGTAGTTGTCGAAGCGGCCGTAGCTGGGGGCCGCCGGCGACATCAGCACGACGCCGCCGGCCGGGGTCACCTTGCGGGACAGGGTGACCGCCTCCTCGAGGCTGTCGGTGACGTGGGTCGTGACGAGGGGCAGGCCCGCGAGGAGCCCGACGAGGCGGGCGCCGCTGTCGGGCATGCCGATCACCGTGGTCGGGGTCGTCGCCGCGGCGAAGTACTCGCGCAGCGGCGAGTAGTCCACGCCGCGGTCCTCGCCGCCCAGCAGGACCGTGAGCGGGCGGTCGCGGAAGGCCTCGATCGCGTGGATCGCCGCCTGCGGGATCGTGGACAGCGAGTCGTCGACGAACGTGAGGCCCGACGGGTCCTCGATGCGCTCCAGGCGGTGCGGCAGGCCGGCGAAGCCGGCGAGGGCCGCCTCCAGCAGCGGCGCCGTGGCGGCCACGTCGACGCCGTAGGCCTGCAGGACGCCGAGGGCGACGCACAGGTTGGCCTCGTTGTGGGAGCCGAGCAGGCGCAGGGCGGTGCGGGGGAAGAGCGGCGTGCCGCCGAGCCTGAACACGCCGCCGGCCAGGTGGAACGAGTCGGGGCCGCCGACGACGTGCAGCGGCAGGTCCGTGAAGCGGCGGGCCAGCTCCGACAGGACGAACGTGGAGCCGGCGTGCACCACGACCGCGGACGGGCCGTTGGCGACGAGGTTGAGCTTGACCCGGTAGTACTCGTCCTCGCCGCCGGTCCAGTCGAGGTGCTCCGGGAACAGTGACGTGACGGCCGCGACGCGGGGCGAGTCGTCGAGGTCGGCGCACTGGTACGCCGAGAGCTCCAGCACGTAGGCGGGCGCGGGCGGCAGGTCCAGCACGGGGATGCCGATGTTGCCGCCGAGCTCGTTGGGCGCGCCGGCGGCGGCCAGCAGATGGCTGACGAGGCTGCTCGTGGTGCTCTTGCCCTTGCTGCCGGTGACGCCGATGGTCACGTCGCGGTGGGCGGCCATCCACAGGGCGGTGCCGCCGGTGACCCGGGTGCCGGCGGCGCGCAGCTGGACCATCCACGGGTGGGTCTGCGCGACGCCGGGTGAGCGGACGACGACGTCGGCGGCGCGCAGCGCGTCGAACCCGGAGGGCCCGGCGTGCAGCGGCGCGAGCGCGGCGAGCTCCGGCGACCAGTCCTTGGTGAGGAAGTTCTGCCGGTCGTCGACGGCGACCAGCGACGCGGGGCCGGCGGCGGCGATGGCGCGGACGGCGGCGACGCCTTCGCGGCCGGTGCCCCAGACGGCGACGCGCCGGTCGCGCAGGTCAGCGAGCTGCACCGAGACCCTCCAGGGCGGCGAGGTAGACCGGCGGGACCAGGTTGGGTCCGTCGCCGCGGAACGTGGCCTCGACCTCGGCGTCGGACGGCAGCCCCGCTCCCGCCCGCACCTCGGTGGTCAGCGCGGACACGATCAGGGTGTCCTTCCACTCGTCCTGCTCCGCGAGGAGGCGCAGCGCCACGAGGGACTCCTCGATCTCGCCCACGCACTCGAACGGCTTGTGCGCGGTGAGGCCCATCAGCTCCCGGTACCCCGGCAGCTGCGTCGGATCGGCGAAGATGTCGGTGCCGAAGATGCCGAGCAGGCGCTCACGGCCGGTGAACGGGGCCATGGCGAGGAAGACGAACCGGCACTTGGGGCAGTGCCCGCACCACCGGTCGGTCGCGTCGCGCTGCTTGAACGCCGCGTTGCAGCTGGTCACGACCGCGTCGTAGGTGGTGAACTTCGCGAAGAGCGCCGCGATGTGCAGCTCCGACAGCCCGCGCAGCAGCGAGAAGTACGCCTCCTGCAGGCCGGCGTGGGCGAGCAGGGCGTCGCGCAGGTGCGCCTCGGCCGGCAGCCCCTTGGACCACTGGTGGTTGATGTCGCGGCCGAGCCAGCTGAGGTTGGGCACCGAGGCCGAGGACTCGTTGGACATGACGACCGGGCCGAGGCCGTGCATGAGCGAGGCGGCGACGGCGATCAGCGAGTTGATGGCCGTGACCGGGATGTGGCCGTTGTACGCGCCGGCGGCGTTCAGCTCCCGCATCCTCGGGTCGAGGGTGCGGCGGACGGTGCGGACGGGCTGCGGTGACACGGCCATCACGCTGCGGATGATCGGGTTGGGGTTGACCGCGAACAGCACCGGGTCGAGCCCGGCCAGCTGCAGCGCCTCCATCGTGACGATCGAGTCCTTGCCGCCGCCGACCGCCGCCAGGGGCGGGCCGGACGGCTCGTGGGTCTCCGCCGGCGGCTCGGCCCACGGGCCGGGGACGATCTCCAGGTCCAGCACGTAGTCGAGCTTGTTCTGGTACGCGAACTCGCCGAGGCCCTCGCGGAACAGCGCCGTCACCCACGCCCAGGCCTTCTCGGCGACCGGGAACCCGAGCTCCACCTTCCGCGGCGCGGCGATCTTGTAGTACGACGTGGACGCCGCGACGTAGAGGAGGTCCAGGACCCGGTCGAGGGCCGGGTGGAGCACCGACGGCGGCCCGAAGTCGACGGTCTCGGTGAGCACGAGGTCACCGAGCGCATAGTGGAAGCGGGCGACACCGGTCGACGGGTCGAACTCCCGGCCGGGGAAGCGCAGCGCTTCGACGTTCACGCGGGTCTCCTAGCTCTCGCGCCCGCGCCATCCACGGACCGGGCAATGGTATCTGCCGCGCACCGCCCGCCGGCCGGTCCGGTGCGTCGGGAAGCCGCCTCCACAGCGTCATCCGGACCATCACCGAAGGTGAGCGGGATCGCCCTCGATGGCGGGAGCACGTACGCTCTGGCCATGCGTACCCAGGGACGGGTTGTGGACTTGCCGGCGCCGCCGATGACGCTGTGTGAGTTCCGTGGGTGGCACCACCCGCCGGGACGCGCTGCGGTGCAGCTACAGGGCCGGCTCTGGGCAGCCGCGACGGGGTGACCCCGTCCCGGGACCTGCCCGATGGCCGGGCGAGTCGCGGCAACCCCGCCGCGCCGCCGCCGGACGCACAGACTTGGGGGCAACACAGCGTGGGACAGATGCATTACGGCGGTGAGCCGGGCAACCCGTCGGCGGGCAGGGCGAGCGTTCCGGGCCCTCCGCCGCAGGCCGGGCGCGCGAGCGTCCCGGGTCCGCCGCCTCAGGCGGGGCGCGCGAGCGTCCCGCCGCCGTCCGCGGAGCCGCCGACCGGGCGCGCCTCCGTGGGCGGGCCTGTGGGTGGCCCTGTGGGTGGCCCCGGCGCGGGGCCGGTCCGGGCCGCCGCGCCGGTGACCGGGCCGGTCACCGGGTCGGCGTCGGTGCCGACCTCCGGGGCGGCGTTCGGCTCGGCGTCCGCGCGGGCCTCGGTGCCGTCGTCGGCGCGGATGGCGCCGCCGTCCGCCGCCGTCCCCGACGCCCCCGAAGGTCGGCCCTCCCCGGGTGCCCGCGCGAAGAAGCGGCGCCGGCGCAACATCATCATCGCCGCGCTCGCCGCGTTCATCATGATCACCGGCGTCGGCATGGTGGCCGGCACCTACTACTTCGACCAGGTGGAGCTGCCGGAGAACCTCGCGCTGGAGCAGTCGACGTCGATCTACTACGCCGACGGGCCGCTGATGGCCCGCATCGGGCGCAACCGCACGCTCGTCAAGTTCGAGGACATCCCGAAGCACGTGCAGCAGGCCGTCGTCGCGGCGGAGGACAACACCTTCTACACCAACGACGGCGTCGACTACTGGGGCGTCGCCCGCGCCGCGTGGAACAACGTCACGGGCGGTGAGCTGCAGGGCGCCTCGACGATCAGCCAGCAGTACGCCCGTAAGTGGGCCACCCTCGAGGGCGTCACGTACGGCCGGAAGGTCCGCGAGGCGATCATCGCGACGAAGCTCAACCAGCAGTACACCAAAGACCAGATCATGACGATGTACCTCAACATCATCTACTTCGGCCGCGGCGCGGACGGCATCCAGGCGGCGGCGTACGCCTACTTCAACAAGCCCGTCAAGGAACTGAGCGTGGCCGAGGGCATGGTGATCGCCGGGATCATCAAGAACCCAAACGGTGAGAAGGAGAAGGGCAGCCCGTTCGACCCGACGGTCAACCAGGGCGAGGCACAGGGCCGCTTCGACTACATCCGCAAGCAGATGGTGGCCCTGAAGTTCATCCCCGAGGCGGAGGCGCAGCAGCTGAAGCTGCCGACGCCCATCACGCAGGCGCAGAACCGGGCCAACAACGCCGCCGCCAACACCGGCCTGGACAAGCCGGAGGGTCTCGCGGTGCACCACGTGCTGCAGGAGGTCGCGGCGCTGACCGACCCGGCGACCGGGGGGCTGCTGTACGAGGACGTCGACCCGCAGGGCGCGAAGAACTTCGACCGGATCCGCAACGGCGGCCTGAAGATCGTCAGCACGCTCGACTCACGCATTCAGAAGGTCGCGGTGCAGGAGGCGAGCACGCAGAGCAAAGACTCCAACATGTTCAACCAGCGGGACAACCTGCAGGCCGCCCTGGTCGCGGTCGAGCCCGGGACCGGCGCGGTCAAGGCCTACTACGGCGGCGACAAGGGCTCCGGCAACGACTACGCCGGCTACTACATGGATCCGGTGCTCGGCGACGGCAAGCCGAGCTGCTGCGGCGGCCACCCGCCGGGCTCGACCTTCAAGGTCTACACCCTCGCGACGGCGCTGATGGCCGGCTACACCATCGGCTCCTTCTGGAACGGCGTGCCGCACGACATGGGCAGCCGCACCGCGGCGAACAAGAACCAGGTCAAGAACGCGACCGAGGGCACCGTCCCGCACTGCAAGTCGGGCTCCGGCACGTGGTGCACCCTCGAGGAGATCACGGTCGACTCGCTCAACGTCCCGTTCTTCGAGATCGCGATGATGCTCGGCCCCGACAAGGTCATCGACACGGCGCGGGCCGCCGGCCTCACCGGCATGTGGGCCACCGTCAAGGTCGACGGCAAGTTCGAGGCGCAGCGCCAGGACCTGCTCAAGCTCAAGGGCGCGGACGTCGGCGGCAAGCTGTTCGACAACGAGGTCGGCTTCGGCCAGTACCCGATCACCGTCCTGGACCACGCCGGCGGCATGGCCACCTTCGCCGCCCGGGGCATGGCCGCGAAGACCCACTTTCTGAAGGAGGTGTGGCAGGGCGACAACCGCGTGTTCGCCGAGGTGCTCAAGCCGCAGCGGATCGCGGGGTTCACCGAGCAGATGGCCGACGACCTGACCACCGTCCTGCAGGGCGTGCCGACGCACTACGGCCTGAAGGCTGCCCACGGCTACCCGCTCGCCGGCAAGACCGGCACCTGGCAGCTGGGCACCGGCACGGACAACGCGCACGCGTGGATGGCCGGTTACGTCCCGTACGACAAGTCGAAGAACTCCCCCGGCCTGGCCGCCGCCGTCTGGGTGGGCAACAAGGACAAGGAAATGCCCATCAAGTTCAAGAACGGCGACAACATCATCGGCGGCAAGCTGCCGGGACCCGTCTGGCGGGACTTCCTCGACGGGGCGCTGACCGCGGTGAAGATGCCGAAGGTGTCGTTCCTGCCGTCGAAGGGCGTCGGCGACAAGGACGTCGGCACTGGCATCTCGCCCACCCCGAGCGCCCCGGTCGACCCGGCCAACCCGACGCCGAACCCCAACCCGAACCCGAGCCCCAGCGGGTCCGGGCCGAGCAAGAGCCCGAAGCCGAGCGCCAGCCCGAGCGCCAGCAAGAAGAACTGAACCGTCCTGACCGGCCCTTTCGGGGAAGGGCCGGTCAGGACCGCCAGGCGGCGATGATCGCCGCCGCGTCGTCGGCCACCTCGGCGGCCTCCAGGTCGTCGGTGTCCAGGACGGCGTCGGCGTGGGCGCGCAGGTCGCGCCGGGCGGTGAGGTAGGCGCCGAGCTGGTCCAGGCGCCACGCCTGCGGGTCGTCGTCGTCATCGTGCTCGACGCGGTCGATGAGCACCGGCGCGGACACGTCCAGCAGCAGGTGGCGCACCTCGTGACCGCGGGCCCGCAGCCCGTCGAAGAGCTCGGCGAGCACCGGGGCGCGGACCACGGTCATGGGCACGATGAGCGGGTCGGCGCCGCGGGTCTGCCACGCGGCGGCGGTGACGGTGGCCGAACGCCAGACCGGGAGGTCCTGGTAGTCGCCGGACTTGATCCGCCCGACCGTCCGCTTGAGGACCCAGCCGATGCGCTCCGGATCGAACGCGCGCGCCTTCGGGTCCCGGCGGCACAGCTCCTTCGTGAGGGTCGTCTTGCCGACGCCGAAGGGTCCATTGATCCAGACGATCACCGGTCCAGCCTTTCACGAGGCGGCGCCCGTGGACCGGTTACGCCGCGCCGGGCTGCCAGGTTCTTCGCAGCGGGCGTCGAGCCGGATGGCAGGCCCGCGGGCGATAAATGAGGCATGAACATCTTGACCCTCCCCCAGCGCTCCGCTTCCGGCCTCGATCACGTCACCGTGCTGCTCGTCGCGGGCGGGACGAGGTTCACGGACCTGACCCGGTACCTCCCCCACGACTGGACGGTGCTGCGCCGCACGACGGACGAGCCGGTCGGCCGGGACCCGGACATCGTGGTGCTCGACGACCCCGGCCCGAAGGCGGTGACCGCCGCGTGCCTGCGGCACCCGTCGTCGGCGATCGTGGTGGTGCTGAGCCCTTACAGCGACCACCAGGAGGTCGTCGACGTGCTCGAAGCGGGTGCGGACGCGTGTGTGCGTTCCAACACCACTGCCGTCGTCGCGGCACATGTCGAAGCCTGCCGGCGACGCCAGGCGGCATAGGGGTATTTGGCGTTTCCGACAACATATTCCAGAGAGCGCTTTCATGGGGTTTTACGATTGACAATGCGCTAGTCATGAGCCACTCTGAATCGTGTCTTGAGAGCGCTCTCAGGCCGATTGGCGGCCAGGGTGACCAGCCGATCGTCCAGGCGAAACGTGATCAGGGTGTAACCGGTGTGAGGGTGCGACGGGCGGCGGAGCGGCATGCTTCGTCGCCCGTCCTTTTTCTGCGCCATACCATCGGGCGACTTCAGTCATGATGGGTCCGGCAGACAGATATGGGGGAAAGCGCAGATGGTGATGTCGGGGCGGGATCGGCCCACGCTGGAGAACGTCGCGCAACGTGCCGGAGTCTCGCGGGCCACCGCCTCCCGCGTGGTCAACGGCTCGACCTCCGTCGCGCCGCACATCCGCGACAAGGTGCTCAACGCCGTCGACGCCCTCGGGTACGTGCCCAACCAGGCGGCCCGCAGCCTGGTGACCCAGCGGACCGACTCGATCGCCCTCGTCGCCTCGGAGACGACCAGCCGGGTGTTCTCCGACGACCCCTTCTTCGCCGCCGTCATCCGAGGCGTCAGCCTGGAGCTGGAGGCCGCCGACAAGCAGCTCGTGCTGATGATGGTCGGGCCGTCCGGCCCCAGCCACGACCGGGTCGAGCGCTACGCGACCGGCGGCCACGTCGACGGCGCGATCATCTTCTCCATGCACGGCGCGGACCCGCTGCCGGAGCGGCTCAGCCGCGCGGGCGTGCCGGTGGTCTGCAACGGCCGGCTGCTCACCCAGTCGCAGGTGCCCTACGTCGACGTCGACAACGAGGACGCGGCCCGCGCCGCGGTGCACCACCTGCTCGACACCGGCCGCCGCCGGGTCGCGACGATCGCCGGGCCGCAGGACATGAGCGCCGGCATCGACCGGCTCAAGGGGTACCGGTCGGCGATGCAGGACGCCAGCCGGCGCTCGATCGTCGCGGTCGGCGACTTCACCCGGCAGTCCGGCGCGCTCGCCATGAGCCAGCTCCTCGCCGACGATCCGCAGCTCGACGCCGTCTTCGCCGCGTCCGACGCGATGGCCGACGGCGCCCTGCGCGCCCTTCGGCAGAACGGCCGCCGGGTGCCCGACGACGTGGCGGTCGTCGGGTTCGACGACATGGAGTTCGCCCGCGACACCGAGCCGCCGCTGACCACCGTCCGGCAGCCGATCACCGACATCGGGCGCACCGTCGCCCGGCAGGTGCTGCGGATGGCGGCCGGCGAGCAGATCGAGCCGGTGCTGCTGCTGCCGACGGAGCTCATCAAGCGCGAGTCGGCTTGAGTGTGCCGCTTGCGGCGCATTGGGGGGCTCCGGAGGCTCCGGAGGCGAGAATCCCCCGGTGGGATCCGCCGCTTGCGGTGGGGCAGCCGGTAAGAGCCTGACGAGTTCATCGAGATAGGGCATTGTGGGACGGGTGAGACTCGCGACCTGGAACGTCAACTCGGTCAAGGCCCGGCTCCCGCGCCTGCTCGACTGGCTCGAGACCACCGGACCCGACGTGCTCTGCCTGCAGGAGACGAAGGTCGGCGCGGACGGCTTCCCCACCGAGGAGGTCGCCGCGCTCGGCTACGCCGTCGCCGCGCACGGCGAGGGCCGGTGGAACGGGGTGGCCCTGCTGTCGCGGGTCGGCCTCGACGATGTGGTGCGGGGCTTCGAGGGCGACCCCGGCTGGGGCGGCGAGCCGACCGGCGAGGAGGGGCTGTTCGAGTCGCCCCGCATCGAGGCCCGGGCCATCTCCGCGACGTGCGGCGGCGTGCGGGTCTGGTCGGTGTACGTGCCGAACGGCCGCACCCCCGAGTCGGCGCACTACACGTACAAGCTGCGCTGGCTCGACGTCCTGCGCTCCCACATGGTGGACGAGCTGACCCGGACCGACCAGCTCGTGGTGTGCGGGGACTTCAACGTCGCGCCGACCGACGCCGACGTGTTCGACCCCGCGGCGTTCGCCGGCGCCACGCACGTGACGGCGCCCGAGCGGGAGGCCCTGGCCGCGCTGCTCGCCGCCGGGCTGCGGGACGTGGTGCCCACGCCGATGAAGGGCCCGAACCCGTTCACATACTGGGACTACCGCGCCGGCATGTTCCATCAGGACAAAGGCATGCGGATCGATCTCTTCTACGCGAGTCCGGCGATCGCGGCGGCCGTCAAGGCCGCCACCATCGACCGCGAGGCACGCAAGGGCAAGGGTCCGTCGGACCACGCGCCGATCGTGGTGGACATCGACGTTTGAACACGCTCCGTGACCAGTGACACCTGGCCGGACGGTACTGTTAAAAGTGAAACGATCAAGTAAAGTGGTGGCTGGCCCACGGCCTCCTTTTGTGCGTGCTTCAGCCAAAGCGGAGCGTGATCACACCGTTACGATGAGCTGGTAATTCGCCCGATTCGGGGGTGTATGATCCATAAGTCTTTGTGCTTGGATCACGCCCTCATCACGGCCCGGCGTGGACTTGGTTACAGGACGGGGGGTGACCCTTGACGATCGGCCGAACGGGAGACAGGGTTCCACCAACGGAGGCGACACACCAAGTCGGCTTCGTGCACGCTCTGCCCGTGGACCGAACCTGCGGATAGGGCACCAGGAGTCCACGAAGACACAGCCGATCGGCTGCTGACGCCACGGGCCCCGGTCTGACCGACGCGCGGTTCCATGCGACGGTCATTGCTGGCGGTTGCGCAAGGCGGGGCAAGCGGCCGGGGAGAGGGGCGCCACGCCCATGACTATGGGACCCGTCACGTCCAAGAGCGACGAGCAGGTGCCGAGTGTCGAAGAGGCGACCAGTACGCCGTCCGGTGTCCCCGCCAAGGCCATCGAGGGTCGGTCGCTCGGTCAGATCGCCTGGACCCGTCTGAAGCGTGACAAGCTCGCGCTGACCGGTGCGGGCGTCATCGTGTTCCTCGTGCTCGTCGCGATCTTCGCACCGCTGATCAACAAGGTGTGGGGACACCCGATCAACGAGTTCCACCAGGACAAGATCAACCCCAACCTCGGTGGTATCCCCGAGCCCGGCACGTGGGGCGGCATCAGCAAGGAGTTCCTGCTGGGCGTCCAGCCGGTCACCGGCCGGGACATGTTCTCGCAGATCATCTACGGTGCCCGGGTCTCGCTGCTGGTCGCGCTGTCCGCCACGGTCGTCGCGGTCATCCTCGGCGTCGTGCTCGGCATCTGCGCCGGCTACTTCGGCGGGTTCATCGACAGCATGGTCAGCCGCCTGATGGACCTGATCCTGGCGTTCCCCTACCTGCTGTTCTCGATCGCGCTGATCTCCGTCGTGCCGGTCACGACCGCCTGGCGCATCGCGGTGGTCGTCGGCGTCATCTCGTTCTTCAGCTGGCCATACATCGGCCGCATCGTCCGCGGGCAGACCCTCTCCCTGCGGGAACGGGAGTTCGTCGAGGCCGCCCGCAGCGTCGGTGCCGGGCCGACCCGGATCCTCTTCCGCGAGCTGCTGCCCAACCTGGTCGCGCCGATCCTCGTCTACTCGACGCTCGTCATCCCGACGAACATCGTCTTCGAGGCGTCGCTGTCCTTCCTCGGCGTCGGCGTGCTGCCCCCCACTCCCTCGTGGGGCCGCCTGCTCTCCGATGCGGTGAACTACTACACCTACGACCCGGTGTACATGTTCGTGCCGGGCCTCGCGATCTTCATCATGGTTCTCGCCTTCAACCTGTTCGGCGACGGCCTGCGGGACGCGCTCGACCCCAAGGCCAACCGGTAACCCGTACCAGCGCTGCCACCTGCGTACCGGCACCGCCACCCCGTGCCCGGACCGGATTCCGCACCTGGGATCCGTCCGTGCCGCCCCGATCTCCGCTCGCACAGCAGCACAGCTCGGACGGCCCGTCCCTCGGCGGGTCGTGCCAAACAAGGAGGGAAACCTAGTGAGAATGAGGACAGGGGCATTGGTGGCCGGTTCGGCTGCTGTCGCCCTGGTGTTGTCCGCCTGTGGGTCGGGCGGCGACGACAAGACGCCCAGCACGGGCTCCAGCACCGCGGGTGTGTCCGGCTTCAACGCCGCCACCAAGGGCGTCATCAACCCTTCTGACAAGAAGGGCGGCACGCTCAAGCTCGTCAACCACTCCGACCCGGACTCGTTCGACCCGGTCCGCGCGTACTACGCCTGGGTCTGGAACTTCCAGAAGGGTTACTACGTCCGGACCCTCCTCACCAACGCGTCGAAGCCGGGCGAGGACGGCCTGAAGCTCGAGGCCGACCTGGCCGAGAAGCTGCCGGAGATCACCGACGGCGGCAAGACGTACACCTTCAAGCTGAAGGACGGCGTCAAGTTCGAGGACGGCGCGCCGATCACCTCGAAGGACATCAAGTACGGCATCGAGCGCGTCTTCGCGCAGGACGTGCTGTCCGGCGGCCCGACCTACCTCATCGACGTGCTCGACCAGGGCCAGAAGTACCCCGGCCCGTACAAGGACACCGACCCCGACAAGCTGGGTCTGAAGTCCGTCGAGACCCCGGATGACAAGACGATCGTCTTCAAGCTGAAGGAGCCGCTCTCGGACTTCAGCTACCTGCTCGCCATGCCCGGCGCCGGCCCGGTCCAGAAGGCCAAGGACACCGGCGACAAGTACGGTGACAAGCCCGGCTCGACCGGCCCGTACAAGTTCCAGTCGTACGAGCCCGGCAAGAAGGCCGTCCTGGTCCGCAACGAGAACTGGGACGCCAAGACGGACACCATCCGCAAGGCGCTGCCGGACCAGATCGACCTGACCATCGGCACGGCCGTCGAGGAGATCGACAACCAGCTGCTGAGCGGCGACGTCGACATCGACACCGCGCAGACCGGTGTCCAGCAGGGTGCGCAGCCGAAGATCCTGCTCGACCCGACCAAGAAGGCCAACGCGGACACGCCGACCACCGGCTTCATCCGCTACTTCTCGATCAGCACCAAGGTCCCGCCGTTCGACAACATCCACTGCCGCAAGGCCGTGCAGTACGCGACCGACAAGGTCACGATGCAGACCGCGCGTGGTGGTGCCGAGGCCGGTGGCGACGTCGCCATCAACATGCTCCCGCCGAACATCGCGGGTCACGACCCGGCCATGGACCTGTACAACACCAAGTCGGGCAAGCCGCAGATCGACAAGGCCAAGGAAGAGCTGGCCGCGTGTGGCAAGCCGAACGGCTTCGACACGGTCATCGCCACCCGTAACGCCGGCAAGGAGCCGAAGACGGCCGAGGCGCTGCAGGCCGCGCTGAAGAACGTCGGCATCAACGCCCGTCTCGACCCGACCGACGCCTCGCTGTACTTCCGCTCGACCATCGGCGCGCCGTCCAACGTGCACGCCAAGGGCTACGGCCTGATGATGGCCGGCTGGGGCGCGGACTTCCCGACCGCCTACGGCTTCCTGTCGATCCTGGTCGACGGCCGCACGATCTCCGCGTCGGGTAACAACAACTACGCCGAGCTCAACAACCCCGAGGTCAACAAGCTGATCGACGACGCCAAGGCCGCGACCGACCCGAAGGCCGCCGCGGACATCTGGTCGAAGATCAACAAGATCGTCATGGAGGAGGCCGTCATGGTTCCCTTCGTGTACGACAAGGCCCTGAACTACCGCAACCCCCGCCTGACGAACGTCTTCGTCACGGAGTACTACGGCATGTACGACTTCAGCAGCCTGGGCGTCTCCAGCTGACGAGGTCGTCCTGACCGAGCAATGCCAGTAAGCCGGTAACCCGCCCTTCCGAGGAAAAGAAGGCAGGTGAAGGCCACGGCGCCGGCCGGTGAGACGGGAACCCCGTCGAGCCGGCCGGCGTCAGGCCGCACACGTGATCAACTACATCCTGCGCCGCCTGGTCACAGCCGTCGTGCTGCTCGTGGCCGTCTCGGCCGTCACCTTCCTGATCTTCTTCGCGATCCCGAAGGCCGCCGGAGCTGATCCTGCCGAGATGTACGTCGGTAAGTCGGCGACCCCGCGCGACGTCGAGGCGACCCGGGTCAAGCTCGGCCTGGACAAGCCGATCTACATCCAGTACGGCCGCTTCCTGAAGGGCATCGTCGCCGGCCGCGACTACAACAACGGCCCGACCGTGACCCACTGCTCCGCCCCGTGCTTCGGCTACTCCTTCCGCACCGACCGCGAGGTGTGGCCGCTGCTGATCGACCGGCTCCCCGTCACCATCTCCCTCGCCATCGGGGCCGCCGTCATCTGGCTGCTCTTCGGCGTCGCCGGTGGCGTCATATCCGCACTGAGACGCGGCTCGATCGCGGACCGCACAGCGATGATCATCGCGCTCGCCGGCGTCTCACTGCCCATCTACTTCACCGGTCTGGTCGCCCAGCAGCTCTTCGTCCATACCTGGCCGATCTTCCAGGGTGGCGAGTACATCAACTTCAAGGACGACCCGGTCGGCTGGGCCAACAAGCTCTTCCTGGCCTGGGTCACCCTCGCGCTGCTCTTCGCCGCCCAGTACACCCGCCTCACCCGCGCCCAGATGCTCGAGACCATGAGCGAGGACTACGTCCGCACCGCCCGGGCCAAGGGCCTCAAGGAGCGGGTCGTGGTCGGCAAGCACGCGATGCGCTCCGTGCTCACCCCGATCGTCACGATCTTCGGCCTGGACCTCGGTGGCCTCCTGGGCGGTGCGATCCTCACCGAGAGCGTCTTCAGCCTCCCGGGCATCGGCCGGCTCAGCATCGACGCCGTCAACGTCAAGGACCTGCCGATCATCCTCGGCGTGACCCTCTTCGGCGCGTTCTTCATCGTCATGGCCAACCTGCTCGTGGACCTGCTCTACGCCGTGATCGACCCGCGGGTGCGGCTCTCGTGACGCTGCCGCAGCCCCGATCCGCTCGACCCGGCACCCCTGGAAAGGAGTGAGCATGTCCACCAGTCTGCTCAAGGACGGCGACCCGACCCCCGTCGGCGCCGGCTCGTCGGCACAGTCCTTCCTCGACGTGCGTGACCTGCGGATCCACTTCAAGACCGACGACGGCATCGTGCGGGCCGTCGACGGCCTCACGTTCCAGCTGGAGCGCGGCGAGACCCTCGGCATCGTGGGCGAGTCCGGCTCCGGCAAGAGCGTCACCAGCCTCGGCATCCTCGGCCTGCACCGGCGGGGATCGGCGAAGATCTCCGGCGAGGTCTGGCTCGACGGCGAGGAGCTCATCGGCGCCTCGCCCGAGCGGGTCCGCGCGCTGCGCGGCGCCAAGATGTCGATGATCTTCCAGGACCCGCTGACGGCGATGCACCCGTACTACACGGTGGGCAAGCAGATCATCGAGGCCTACCGGGTACACCACAAGGTCAGCAAGGCCGAGGCGAGGCGCCGGGCCGTGGAGATGCTCGACCGGGTCGGCATCCCCCAGCCGCAGAAGCGCGTCGACGACTACCCGCACCAGTTCTCCGGCGGTATGCGGCAGCGCGCGATGATCGCGATGTCGCTGGTCAACAACCCGCAGCTGCTCATCGCCGACGAGCCGACCACCGCCCTGGACGTGACGGTGCAGGCGCAGATCCTGGACCTGATCCGCGACCTGCAGGCCGAGTTCAACTCCGCGGTCATCATCATCACCCACGACCTCGGTGTGGTCGCCGAGCTCGCCGACGACATCCTGGTCATGTACGGCGGCAAGTGCGTCGAGCACGCCACCGCCCAGACCATCTTCCGGCGGCCGGAGCACCCGTACGCCTGGGGTCTGCTGTCCTCCATGCCGCGCGTCGACCGGGAGGTGCGCGACCGGCTGGTCCCGATCAAGGGCAACCCGCCGTCGCTGATCAACCTGCCGAGCGGCTGCTCGTTCCACCCGCGCTGCCCCTACGTCGAGCGCAACGGCATCCCTTGCAAGACGGTCGAACCGACGCTGGCGGATGGCACGATCGACCACGGTGTCTCGTGCCACATCCCGACCGCGGAACGGCTGGCCATCTTCAAGTCGGACATCGCCCCATCCCTCTGAGGAGCACGACAGTGTCGACGAGCACCCAATCCCAGCCGGCCGCTGCTCCGCAGCGGGACGGCGAGAACCTCCTCGAGGTCCGCGGCGTCGAGAAGCACTTCCCGATCCTTCGGGGTGCCTTCTTCAAGCGCAAGGTCGGCGCCGTGCGCGCCGTGGACGGCATCGACCTCGCCGTCAAGAGCGGTGAGACGCTCGGCCTGGTCGGCGAGTCCGGCTGCGGCAAGTCCACCACCGGCCGGCTCATGACCCGGCTGCTGGAGCCGACCGGCGGCAAGGTCATCCTGGAGGGGCGCGACATCTCGCACCTCGGCGTCTCCCAGATGCGCCCCCTGCGCCGGGAGATCCAGATGATCTTCCAGGACCCGTACTCGTCGCTGAACCCGCGGCACACCGTCGGCTCGATCGTCGGCGCCCCGCTGCAGGTGCAGAACATCAAGACGCCGCACGGGCAGAAGCGTGAGGTCCAGCGCCTGCTGGAGCTGGTCGGGCTCAACCCCGAGCACTACAACCGTTACCCGCACGAGTTCTCCGGCGGTCAGCGGCAGCGCATCGGCATCGCCCGGGCGCTCGCCCTGCAGCCGAAGCTCATCATCGCCGACGAGCCGGTCTCGGCCCTGGACGTGTCGATCCAGGCGCAGGTCGTCAACCTGCTCGACGACCTGCAGCGCGAGTTCAACCTGACCTACGTGTTCATCGCGCACGACCTGTCCGTGGTCAAGCACATCTCGGACCGGGTCGCCGTCATGTACCTGGGGAAGGTCGTCGAGGTCGGCCCGCGGGACGGCCTGTACGGCACGCCGCTGCACCCGTACACGTTCGCGCTGCTGTCGGCGGTGCCGGTGCCCGACCCCGACCGCCGCGACAAGGCGCAGCGGGAGCGGGTCCTGCTCACCGGCGACGTGCCCAGCCCGATCGACCCGCCGTCCGGCTGCCGCTTCCGGACCCGGTGCTGGAAGGCGCAGGACGTCTGCGCCCAGGAGGAGCCGCCGCTGCGCGAGCTGCTGCCGGGCCAGACGGTCGCCTGCCACTTCCCGATCACCGACGAGGAGCGCTCGGCCAAGGGCGCGCAGGCGGCCCGGGCCGCCGCCGCGGAGATCCCGGTGGCCGCCTCGACGGACCCCTTTGCGGAGCCGATCGCATAACACCACGGAATGTGCGCCGGGGAGTCGACAAGGTCGGCTCCCCGGCGTTGTTCTGTCAATTCGCCCCCTACCCGCGACCTGCCCCTATGCGGTGCGGACGCAAAGGAAACCGTGGAGCGAATCGCCCGAAACATTTGAAAATCTTGAGGCGAACGCCTTCCGCAGACCAATGTTTTTCGATCTCATATCCCCATCCCCTCGAACCGGGAGGACATGTGGGATTCAAGATGAGGTTCACGGGCGCCGCGGTGATCACCGCGGCGTTGACCGTGAGCACGGCAGGCTTGTCCGCACCGGCCAGCGCCGAGGCCGTCGCCAACACGGAGTACACCGTGGTGGCCGCGGACAACGTCTCCACCGGTGACGCGACCGCCGCCATCACCAAGGCCGGCGGCAAGGTCATCGCCACCAACGACACGGTGGGGATGTTCACGGTCCTGGCACCGCAGAGCGGTTTCGTCGAGAAGGCGGCAGCCTCCTCGAAGCTCGTCGGCGCCGCGCACCGCACCGCCATCGGCAAGGCTCCCAAGAAGGAGCAGCCGTCCGGCGTGGAGAAGGAAGCACTGGCCGCGGCAGCGGCAGCGGCGAAGAAGCCCGGTGGCAAGAAGCCCGCCACCGCCGGACTGGACCCCATGGACGACAAGCTGTGGGGCCTCAAGACGGTCAAGTCGGACCTCGCCCGCAAGGTCAACGCCGGTGACAAGCGCGTCACCGTCGGCGTCCTGGACACGGGCGTCGACGCGTCGCAGCCCGACATCGCCCCGAACTTCAACTGGGCGCTGTCGAAGAACTTCGCGCCGGACAAGGTCGACATCGACGGTCCGTGTGAGGTCGCGAGCTGCCTCGACCCGGTCGGCACCGACGACGGCGGCCACGGCACGCACGTCGCCGGCACGATCGGCGCGGCGGCCAACGGCTTCGGCATCTCCGGTGTCGCGCCGAACGTGTCGCTGGTCGAGCTCAAGGGCGGCCAGGACTCGGGGTACTTCTTCCTCGAGCCCGTCGTCAACGCGCTCGTGCACGCCGGCCAGTCGGGCATCGACGTGGTCAACATGTCGTTCTACGTCGACCCGTGGCTGTTCAACTGCACGGCCAACCCGGCGGACTCCCCCGCCGCGCAGGCCGAGCAGCGCACCATCATCCGTGGCATGTTCCGGGCCCTGACGTACGCCCACTTCAAGGGCGTCACGCTCGTCGGCGCGCTCGGCAACAACCACGAGGACAAGGGCAAGCCGCGCACCGACATCTCCAGCCCGGACTACCCGGCGGACGCCGCGTACGACCGGCCCATCGACAACAGCTCCTGCTGGGACCTGCCCGTCGAGGGACCGTTCGTCATCGGCGTCTCGTCCCTCGGCCCGTCGCTGAAGAAGTCGGACTTCTCCGACTACGGCCTGGAGCGCATCGGCGTGTCCGCGCCCGGTGGCTGGTTCCGTGACGGCTTCGGCACGGACACCTACCGCACCAACGAGAACATGATCCTCTCCACGTACCCGAAGAAGGTGCTGCAGGAGGAGGGCACGGTCGACGCCGACGGCAACGTCGTGCCGGAGGCCGAGGGCCTGGTCTACAAGGAATGCACCGCGGCCGGGAAGTGCGGCTACTACACCTGGCTGCAGGGCACCTCGATGGCCTCCCCGCACGCGGCCGGCGTCGCGGCGCTCATCGTGAGCGCGCACGGCGCCAAGCACGGCAAGGACTTCGGTCTCGAGCCGTGGAAGGTCGAGTACATCCTGTACAGCACGGCCGCCGAGCACGCCTGCCCGGAGCCGCGCCTGCAGACGTACACGAACGAAGGCCGCTCCGAGGAGTTCAACGCGCTCTGCGAGGGTGGCACGGAGTTCAACGGCTTCTACGGCTTCGGCATCGTCGACGCCTACAAGGCCGTGACCGCCAAGGCCTGGTGGGAGCACCGCTAGCAGGTTCTGACCGTCCTGGTGGCACGCGTCTATGCGTCGCGTGCCACCAGGCGGCCGCCGAGCAGGGCGTCGGCCTTGCTGACCAGGACGCTCGGGCGGATCGGCTTCGTCAGGTACTCCGTGGCGCCGACCATCATCGCCTCCTCGCGGCCCCGCATCCGCCCGTACGCGCTGAGCATGAGGATCGGCAGCTTCGCCGTCGCCGGGTCGGCCCGCAGCGCCTTGCACAGGTCCAGGCCCGAGATGTTCGGCATCCACATGTCGGTGACCAGCAGGTCGAACTGGTCCTTCCGGAGGGCTTCGAGGGCCTCGCCGCCGCTGGTGACGGCGACGACCGCCGCGCCCGCGGACTCCAGCGCCATGGTGAAGAGCTCACGGATATCCGGATCGTCCTCTGCCACCAGTACCGTCGCAGCCCCCATTACCCCAGCTTAAGATCCTCAGCGTGGCGTATGAGGCGGCTTCGAGCCGATACCAGGACATGCAATACCGGCGCAGCGGCCGCAGCGGGCTGAAGCTGCCGGCGATCTCGCTCGGGCTGTGGCACAACTTCGGGCACGCGCGTCCGTACGAGACCCAGCAGGCGATCGTGCGTCGCGCCTTCGATCTCGGGGTCACCCACTTCGACCTGGCCAACAACTACGGGCCGCCGCCCGGCTCCGCGGAGACGAACTTCGGGCGGATCCTCGCCGAGGACCTCCGGCCCTACCGGGACGAGCTGATCATCTCGACCAAGGCCGGCTACGACATGTGGGACGGCCCCTACGGCGAGTGGGGGTCGCGCAAGTACCTGACGGCGTCGCTGGACCAGTCGCTGCGGCGGATGGGCCTGGAGTACGTCGACATCTTCTACTCCCACCGGCCGGACCCCGACACGCCCCTCGAGGAGACGATGGGGGCGCTGGACCGGGCCGTGCGGGCCGGCAAGGCGCTCTACGTGGGCATCTCCAACTACACGCCGGAGCAGACCGCTACGGCGGCGGAGATCCTGCGCTCGCTGGGCACGCCGCTGCTGATCCACCAGCCGCGGTACTCGATGTTCGACCGCTGGATCGAGGACTCGCTGCTCGACGTGCTCGCCGCGGAGGGCGCCGGGTGCATCCCGTTCTCGCCGCTCGCACAGGGTTTGCTGACGGACCGCTACCTTTCCGGCATTCCGGACGATTCGCGGGTGCGGACCAGCCGGTTCCTGAACGAGAGCGACCTCAGCGAGTCGCGCCTGAAGACGATCGAGGCGCTGAACGAGGTGGCCCGCGGGCGCGGCCAGAGCCTCGCGCAGCTGGCCCTGGCGTGGGCGCTGCGCGACCCGCGGGTCACCTCGCTGATCATCGGGGCGAGCTCGGTGGCGCAGCTGGAGCAGAACCTGGGGGCGCTGTCGGCTCCGGCGCTGTCCTCTGACGAGCTCGCCCGTATCGACGCAGTGCTAGCTGAGCAGACCGTTTAGCGTCGTGATCACCGGCTGGAGGGCGGCGGGCACGGCGCCGTCCTTCACCTGGACCTCCTTGCCGCCATAGGTGATCGTGTACGTGTAGCCGTCGGCGACGTTGGTGCTGCCGGCGGCGGTGGGCAGCTTGGAGAAGCCGACCTGCTCCAGGGTGCCCTTGAGCGTGGTCAGCTGGGCCGGGGTGAGCTTGCCTTCCTTGGTGCCGGCCTTGGCGGTCAGCGTCCAGCCGCCGTCCGGGCGTACCACCAGGCGGTCGTTGGTGCCGGCGAGGCCTCCCTGGCGGGTGAAGATCAGCAGCGCGTCCGTGGTGTTCCGGCTGCCGCTGGTGCTGGGGTCGGCGCTCGGGCTCACGCTGGTGCTCGCCGGCGCCGCCGCACTGGTGGACGGCGCCGTGCCGGCCTGGTTGGCGTCGTCGGCGCAGCCCGTCAGGGCCAGCGCGAGCAGGGCGGTGACGGCGATCGGGGTCCTCGACCTCATCGAAGGTGTCTCCATCTCTCTTGGACTGCGTGGTCGCAGCTCGGGTTCCCCGTGACGTGTTCTTCGTTACCTTCTGTGCGCTCGTGGCGGTAACTCGCTCGTTTCTTGTCATACCCCCACGACATGATTGCCCCATGCGCCTCGACCCGTACCGTCACGTCCTCGCTCTTCCTGGGGTGCGGTCGCTCATGGTGCTGGCGCTGCTGGCCCGGATCCCGATCACCGCCATCGGGGTCACGATGACGCTGCACGTGGCGCAGGACCTCCACCGCGGCTGGGGCGCCGCCGGTCTGGTCGGTGCCGCCCTCACCGTCGGCACCGCGATCGGCGGCCCGCTCAACGGCCGCTTCGTCGATCGTAAGGGCCTGCGCCCGATGCTGGTCGTCACCACCGCGTGCGAGGCCGTCTTCTGGCTGGTGGCGCCGTCACTGTCCTATCCCGCGCTGCTGGTCGGCGCCTTCGTCGCCGGCGTGTTCTCCCTGCCGGTGTTCTCCGTGGTCCGCCAGTCACTGGCCGCACTCGTCCCCGCCGACCAGCGCCGCCAGGCCTACGCGCTGGACTCGATGTCGGTCGAGCTGTCGTTCATGGCCGGCCCGCCGCTCGCCGTGCTGCTCATGAGCAGCCTCTCCGGCCGCGTCACCATGTGGTCGATCGGCGGCTTCCTCGTCCTCGCCGGCCTGGCCCTCTTCCTGACCGACCCGCCCGTCCACGCCCCCGCCGACGAGGCCTCCTCCGAGGGCGCCACCGCCGCGCCACTGCGCCGCCGCGACTGGCTCACGCCCCGTTTCCTCGCGGTCTGCGCCGCCGCGGCCGCCACGACGATGGTCCTGGCCGGCACCGACCTCGGCATCGTCGCCATGCTCCGCGAGGCGGGCAAGGTCCAGCTCATCGGCGCCCTCCTCGCCGCGTGGGGCATCTATTCGCTGATCGGCGGCTTCGTGTATGGCGCACTGACGCGCGCGGTGCCGCTGGTCGCCCTCATCGGCGGCCTCAGCCTCTTCACGATCCCCCTCGGCCTGGTCGGCGACCGCTGGTGGCTGCTCACCGTCGCCCTCCTGCCGGCCGGCGCCCTCTGCGCCCCCACCCTCAGCGCCAGCACCGACCTCGTGAGCCGCCTCGTCCCCTCAGCCGCCCGCGGCGAGGCCATGGGCTGGCACGGCTCCTCCTTGACGGTCGGCCTGGCCGTCGGCTCCCCGCTCGCCGGCTGGGCGATCGACCGCGGCTCTCCGGGCTGGGGCTTCGCCGCGGTCGGCACCGTCGGCCTCCTCATCACCGCCGTCCTACTCACCCTGCGCCACACCCACACCCCGGCGCCCTCACCCGCACCCGAGCCCTCACCCGGCCCGGCGTCCGAGTCCCCACCCGGACCCGCGTCCGAGCCCTCACCCGCGACCGCGACTGCGACCACCGCAAAGCCCTCCACCCTCACCCCAACGCCTTCTCCTCTCACCACCACCGCCCCCACGACCACCCCCGCCGCCACAGCTGCTCCCACGACGGCCGCCGCCTCGGCAGCCAGCACCGCGGCATCCCACTGACACGACGCCTCCGCCCTCCTGGGTCGCGTCCGCCGTCCGAGCAACCTCCCGCTCCAGCCTCCGCCCACTTCCCGCCTCCCACTGCGGCTCCGGCGGCTACCCCTACTCTCCGGCTGGTCCTGCTCCCGCGGCTCCGGCTGCTGCCGCTTAACCGCCACCCCTGCTCCCACCCCAGCCACCTCTGCGGCCAACACCGCGGCACCACCTACACGACGACTCCGGACTCCGAGGTCGCATCCCGCTGTCAGAGCAGCCCCGCCGCTCCACTCCCGCCTCCAGTCGCCGCGCCCAGGACTCCGGCTGCTACCACCGCTGCTCCCATTCCAGCCAGCACCGCGGCACTCCCCGGGCTGCCCCATCGCTCCCGCTCCCACCTCCACCACGGCTCAGGCAGTTGTCCCAACTTCCCCGGGCTACCCCCGGTCCCGCGGCTCCTGCTGCTGCCGCCGCCCCAACCGCCACCTCGGCAGCAGCCAGCACCACAGCACCCACGACTGCTCCGACTGCTAGCCCCAACTCCCGCGTTCCGGCTGTTACCGCCGGTCAACCGCCACCCCCGCTCCCACAACAGCCACCTCGGCAGCCAACCACCGCGGCACCCCCATGAACTCGACGCCTCCGGCCTCCGAGGCCGCATCCGCTGTCCGAGCAGCCCCGCCGCTCCCAATCCCGCCTCTGACCCCTGCCCCAGCCGCCGCGCCCACCACTCCGGCTGCTGCCGCCACCCCTGCTCCCATTCCAGTCAGCACCGCGGCACTCCCACCAACACGACTCCGACCTCCGAGGGATCGCGTCCGCTGTCCAAGCAACCCCGACCGCTTCCACTTCTGCCCCACCACAGCTCCAGCCCCACCACCCCCAACCACTGCTCCAACCGTCGCCGCTTTCCCACGACAGCCACCTCGGCAGCCAACACTGCGGCACCCCCTAACGCGGCGCCTCCGGCCCTCAAGGTCGCGTCCACTGTCCGAGCAACCCCGGCCGCTACCGCTTCCCGCCTCCACCGTTGCTCCGGCTGCCGCTCCTCCTTCTGCGGCTACTCCTACTCCCGCGCCCCGGCTGCTGCTACCGCTCCCACTCCAGCCAGCCCAGCGGCATCCCGCCAGCACGACAGCTCCGACCGCTGACCGGGTGGCTCTGCGGCCCCAGCCGCCACCGCCGCTTCCCGCCAGCACCGCCGCCAAGACAACCGCCACCGCCGCTCCCACTACAGCCGCTTCTGCAGCCAGCGTCGCGGCGCCCCACTTGCGCGACGGATCCGGCACCGAGGTCACATCCGCTGATCCGAGCAGCCCTGCCGCTCCACCCCAGCCAGCACCGCTACCCCGACCGCCGCCACCGCTGCCCGCTCCAGCCGCTTCCTGCAGGTGACGCTGCGGCGGTCCATCAGCGCGACACACTCCAGCCGCCAAGGTCGCGTCCGTCGATCCGGGCAGCCCGCCACTCCAGCTCCAGCCAGCACCGCTACTTCCAATGAGCACCGCAACCCCGGCTACCGGACGCAGATCCGGACGGCTCCCGCACCTCCCGCTCCAGCCAGCACCGCTCCTCCCGCCAGCACCACCGCCCCAGCCGCCGACCCGAACAGGTCCACCGCTGGCGCCACCACTCCGGCTGCCGTCGCTGCTCCAACCGCCGCCGTTGCGCTCGCGACAGCCGCTTCTGCGGCCAGCACTGCGGCGCCCCGCTAGCGCGACGACTGCGGCCGCCGAGGTTACGTCCGCTGATCTGAACTCCAGTCAGCACCGCCACCTCCCACAGCACCGCCCCCGGCCATCGCCACCGTCCTGAACAGCTCCGCCGCTGCTGCCCCTCTCCTCCGGCTGTCGTCGCTGCTCCAAGCGTCGCCGTTGTGACCGTGGCAGCCGCTTCGGCGGCCAGCAACGCAGCGTTGCGTTGGTGTGACGGCTCGGGTTGCTGGTCCGGGTTGCCTCGCGGCTCCGGCGTGCACCGCTGGCCTGGCGGCTGGGGGGCGATGTCGGTGCTGGTCTGGGCGTCGTTGGTGCTGTCGCTGGGGGCGCTGGTCGCGGTGGTGGTGTGGTCAGCGCTGTTGCCGGGTGGTTGTTGATCGAAGTCGTCTGGTGGCTGTCCGAGTGGCCAGGGGGGTCCTTCGATCGTGCGGTTCTTTGCCTGAGAGGTCTGCCGTTCGGTGTGCTGGTGGTGGTGTACGCGTGTGGGTATTCCGGTCCGGGGCGGTGTCGGTCGGGTCGTGTTGATCGAGTCGCGGATCTGGTCGTCATGGTGGCCGGAACTGCTACTCGATCAAGGGTGGGTGGAGGTTGGTGTGGCGTGGGGGGCGTCTGATTCGGGGGTGGGGCGTTGAGTGTTGTGGTGGGTCGGGAGGGCGGGGGGAAGGTGTGGATCGTGCTGGTTTGGGGTTTATCGGGTGGGAGGGGGGTCCGTTAAATCTTTGTGTTGGCACGTTTCGGGCGTGGTTCGCGGGGTGGATCACCGAGCGTGCCGCTGGCGGGAGGGGGGCGTGACCGGACGGGGGGTGGATGGCGGCGAGGGCCGGGCCGCGCAGGGCGAGGCAGTCCGGGAGGCGGCGGGATTGTCCGGAAGGGGACCGTTTCGGGGGTGTGGGGTGGTGGGAATCGAGCGGTGTGGAACGGGGGTGGGTGGGGTCCGAAGGGCGCTGGGCTTCCTATTTGCCGGGGGCGGGAAATGGGTGGGGGCGGCGCTGGCCGAACGGGCGGCGACGGGCGGGCGAACGGGGGGTTGCGGCCGGTCAGGCGGGTGGGTCGGGCGTGGCCGTGCAGGTTGCAAGGTGCGGTCTTCGGGGGCAATACAGCACGGAGAAAGGTGGGGGCGGGAAGAGGCATAGGGATCGGTGGGCGTCGCTGCGTGAATGCGATTCGGGGTGGCTTCTAGATCGACAGAGGAGGACGACGTGTACTTCGTCACCCGGCGAGATGGGGGCGCAGGGCTGGACGGGAGGAGTAATGGCTGTTCAGAGTGGGTGTGGGGCGTCAAGTCGGGCGGGTTGACCGGCTGTGGCACACAGGACGGAAGCCCGATCTACGGGTATCCAGGAGTGGGGCCGATCGATGGGTCCTGTCCGGATCGACCGATAGGAGAGGTTTTGCTGGCAGTGAGAACAGCGACGGGGGCGATCACCGCAAGGACTGCGGCAGTCACGGAACGTATTCGTCGCGGTGGGACCGCCGGCACGGGCAACTCTCCGGAAAACTCGTCATCAATCGGGGTGAATCCGCCCAGATACACCCCACTGTCGGGCATATCCAACGGGTCCGGCGACAAACGAGATGGTTGCGTCCGTCACTCAGCGCGGTACGATCCGCCAGAGCCGCCATGCGGTCATCGGTGTGGAACCCCCTCCGCATCGCACCGCTCGTGGCACACCCGACGGAGGGCGATCTTGACTATCTGCTGCCCGCTTGCAGCAAGCGCGCCGGACGATCAGGCTGCGATGCGCTCTGTGGCATCGCCATCCGCCGGGTCAGCAGATCGTGTGAGGTTCGCATGAGCACGGCGATGCAGGTTCGGCTGCGGCACTGGCCCGGCATGAAGGTTTCCTGGCTCGGCGCGGGTGCGGTCGTCCATTCGGGCGACGAGCCCAGCCCGGGCGCGGCGGCGCTGGTCGTGTCGCCGCACGGCTCCACCGAGTGTGCGGTGGTCATCAGCTCGCACACCGTCAAGCTGCAGCCCGCGATGGTCGAGGAGCTGGCCGAGGTCCTGGCCAACGGGCTTCCCCGCGGGTTCACGGCGATGCGGTTCGTCGCGTGGGACGGCGCGTGCGCCACCAACGAGCGGCCGGCCGCGGCGCACATGATCGCCATGCGGCTCGGGATCGACGTCATCGCGGCGGCGGGGCCGCTGCTGGGTGTGCCGGGCGGGTCACTGTTCGCGCCGATCGGGCGTGGGGAGCACCGGCCGGGCGGGTTCTGGCGGTTCCGGACGGGTGCGCAGCCGCAGCGGGTCGGCTGGCGGTTCCCCGCGCCGCACTGGGAACAGGACCTCGGCGAGGTGCCCGAGCTGCCCGGCGACCTGGTGCTCGACCAGATCCCCGCCGGCCTGTGGCTGCACCGCCGCCGGGTCGGCAGTGTCACGGACCTCGCGTACTCGGTGCCGACGGACCACTCGCACCCGGCGATGATCCTGTCGCACCCGAATGAGGAGCCCCTGCACCGCGACGAGCTCATGCAGGCCGTCTCCGTCATTCCGGCGCTCGCCGCCGATCGGTGTGTCTTCACGCCGTACGGGCAGCAACCCCTCCTCGACGGCCCCGTCGGACCGGTCGTCGCCGACGTGCTGGGCCGCGCCGTGCACGTGCGCACCGGTCTGCCGCTGTGCGCGCCCGCCGGGCAGCGCGCGGTCGTCACGATCGACCAGAAGGGCCTCCCCCGCTGGCGGACGTTCGCCCGGGAGCTGTGGCACGCGCCGCGCACCGGTGCGCCGCGGCCGGTCGACTGGGTCAACCCGTGCCCCGACGTGCTCGACACGCCGGCGGGCGCGGCCACGTTCACGCTCGGCGGCGGCTGGGTCCTGGAGGTCGTCCAGGCCGGCCTGTGGATCCGTCCCGAGCACCTGACCGACCCCGCGGACTGGATCCGCGGCCTGCCGGTCGACGTCAACCGCTGCGCGATCATCGTGGGCGCCCCGCACGCCGCGGAGCTGCCGCCCCCTGGTCACACGATGGCCGACGTACTGGAGAAGCTCCCGGTCGACGCGCGCAAGCGGGCCTATCTGGCCGTGCCGCGCGGGGCCGCGCCGAACGTGTTCATCCTCGCGACCGCGCTGCGGGACTCGCTGCCGGAGCCCGGTGAGGTCGAGCTCGTCGCCCCGCCGACGACGAGCGGCTCGTTCCCGGCGGTCGGGTCGGCGACGGGTTCGTTCCCCGCGGCGGCGCCCAGCGGGCAACGGCCCGACGGACCGTTCCTGGTCAACGGCCGGCCCGCCAACGGGCACCCGTCCGGCGCGCACCCGACGGTGTCGCGGCCGGCGCACGCCTCGTTCGACGGCGACGAGCCGCAGGACCCGTGGCGCACCGTCTACGACCCCCAGCGCACCGGCTCCTTCGAGCCGCTCACCAGCACCGACCGCCGCGAGCCGCGCACGGGTGGCTTCGCGCCGGTCGAGCCGACCAGCGGGTCGTTCGCCCCGGTCGAGCCGCGGTCGGGGGCGTTCCCGCCGGTGGAGCCGCGGACCGCGGCGTTCCCGGCCCCCCACAACGGAGCGGACCTCCGCAACGGAGCCGACCTCCGCAACGGAGCGGACCTCCGCAACGGGGCCGACCTGCGCAACGGCGGCGACCCTCGTACCGGAGCGGACCCGCGCAACGGCAGCGACCTTCGCAACGGCGCTGATCCCCGCAACGGGGCGGACCACCGGAACGGGGCTGACCTTCGCAACGGGGCGGACCACCGCACTGGGGCTGAACTACGCAACGGGGCCGACCCTCGTACCGGAGCGGACCCGCGCAACGGCAGCGACCTTCGCAACGGGATGGACCACCGCAACGGCGCCGACCCGCGCAACGGGCACGACCCGCGGACCGGGGCGTTCGCGCCGGTCGAGCCGCCGACGGGGGCGTTCGCGCCGCTGAACCCGAACGGGACCAACGGCCAGCACGTCCCCGGCGGCTTCGGGCCGCAGCCCGGCCAGCCGCCGCACATGGGCCAGGGGCACCTGGGCCAGCCGCAGCACCCGGGCCCGCAGCACCCCGGTCAGACGCACCCCGGCCAGTCCCGCCCCGGTCAGCAGTACCCGGGCCAGCAGGGGCGCGGTCCCGGGTTCGGCAACGGGCGGGGCGACAGCACCACCGCGTTCCCCCCGGTCGCGCCCGAGGGCTACCGCGGCGCACCCAACGGCACCCACCCTGAGCTGAACGTGGCGCCGCCGCGGACGTACCACCGCGAGCAGCAGCCGTACGACACCCAGGCCTACGACGCGGGCCGCCCGGCCAACGACGGGTACCGCTTCGACGCCCCGAACTACGACGAGCACCACTTCGACCTGCCGACGCCGCCCGGGCAGCGCGCGCCGGTCCAGCGGATGCCCGCGCACGACGAGGCCGAGGACGCGGCCGGCGCCGAGGACACGGCGTCGATCCGCGCGGGCCGGGAGATCCGCTCGCACGGCAAGAAGGCGAAGGCCACCCGCGCGGACGACAAGACCAGCACGCAGGAGCTCGACCGCCTGCTCGGGTTCTTCGACGAGATCCGCCGCGCGAAGGCGTGGGACGAGGACTCGCCGGGCTCGGCGACGGACGAGGCCACGGCGCGCCGCGCGGCCGCCGGCCAGCCACCCGCCGGCCCCCGACGCGCCCGCTAGGCAAACCGTTTGGCAAACCCGCCAGGCAAACGACGCGACAGCGGCCCGGTCTCGGAAGAGGCCGGGCCGCCGCCGTTTTCGCCGCCGGGCCGGGGCCGACTAGGATCGGCCGGGTGCTCGACATCATGCTGCCGCACTACGGCGACGTGGAGCTGCTGAAGCTCGCCGTCAACAGCGTCATCGCGCAGACCGACGACCGGTGGCAGCTGACCGTCCTGGACGACAGCAGGACCGAAGGCATCCCCGAGTGGTTCGCCGCATTGGGGCACGAGCGCGTCACGTACCGGCGAAACCCCACGAACCTGGGTGTCACCGGCAACTTCCAGCAGTGCGTCGACCTCGCCACCGAGCCGTTCATGGTCATCATGGGCTGTGACGACGTGATGCTGCCCAACTACGTCGCGTCGGTGCACGCGCTCGTCGACGCGCATCCCGACGCGGTGCTGATCCAGCCCGGCGTCGAGGTGATCGACGCGCGCGGCGAGGTGGTGCGGACGCTCGCCGACTCGACGAAGCGCCGGGTGTACGCGCCGAAGATCGACGGCACCGTGGTCATGTCGGGCGAGGAGCTCGCGGTGAGCCTGCTGCGCGGCAACTGGCTGTACTTCCCGTCGCTGTGCTGGCGCACGTCGCAGGTGCAGGCGGTCGGCTTCGACCAGTCGCTGAAGGTGATCCAGGACCTCGCGCTCATCCTCGAGCTGGTGACCCGGGGCGGCACGCTCGTCGCGACGGACGTGGTGTCGTTCCGGTACCGGCGGCACGGCTCCAGCCTGTCGTCGTCGTCCGCGGTGACGGGCGGGCGGTTCAGCGAGGCCCGGGACTTCTTCCTCGCCGCGGCGGGCCGGATGGACGCGCACGGATGGCACCGGGCGGCCAGGGCGGCCCGCTGGCGCCTGTCGTCGCGCATCCACGCACTGACGATGGTGCCGGCGGCCGCGAAGCAGCGCAGCGGCAGCAGTGTGGGCGTGCTCACAAAGTACGCACTCGGCCGCTGACCATGTAGACATCGCGAGGGCGGCTTCGTCGTATCCAGTGCAAGGCCGGACACGACGAAGGAGACCCGCGTTGATCCACTCCAGCCACCTGCTCTGGCAGGCGAACACCATGACCGAGGACCGGCAGCGCGAGGCGGAGCGGCAGCTGGCCCGCGCCGCGGCGCGGTGGCACCGCCGCCTGTGGGGGGCGAAGGCGGAGAGGGTGGGAGTCGAACCCACACGGGCGTGAACCCAACGCCGTTTTCGAGACGGGTGCCGGCACCAATCGGCTGGCCTCTCCAGTGCTGTGACGTGCCCTCGGAGGGATTCGAACCCCCGGCCTCTTCGTTCGTAGCGAAGTGCTCTCGTTCCGCTGAGCTACAAGGGCGTGGTGGTGCGCGGAAAGTGAGGGGATCGAACCCCCGCGGGGTCGTCCCCCGTCGACGGCTTAGCAAGCCGCAGCCTTACCTCTCGGCCAACTTTCCTCAGTACCCGGAAGAGGATTCGAACCTCCAACCTCCTGACCCTGAATCAGGCGCCTCTACCGTTGGGCCACCCGGGCACGGGTGTGGTGCGGTGGTGCGTGGACCCGACCGGGCTCGAACCGGTCGCCTCCGCTGTGCAGGAGCGGCGCTCTTCCTGATGAGCTACAGGCCCGTGTGGCCCGGCGGGGAGGTAGCAGGGCCCCGCCGGGCCACACGGGTCAGCGCTGGGCGAGTGCGTGCCAGGTCGGAACCGACGGCTGGAGTCGCAGCACCATGCCCGCTTCGGCGGGGGTGCGGTCGCCCTTGCGCTGGTTGCAGACCATGCAGGCCGCAACGGTGTTCTTCCAGGTGTTCCGCCCGCCCCGGGACCGGGGCAGGATGTGGTCGATGGTGGTGGCGTCCTTGCCGCAGTAGCCGCAGCGACGGCCGTCACGGGCGTGGACACCGGCGCGGGACCACGCGGGCCCGCTGCCGAAGCGCCAGCGCGTGACGACGTAGGACACGAGCCGGACGACCTTCGGCATCGGGTAGACCCCGATGAGCCGGTCGGGCTCGGACTCGTGCACCACGGCAACCTCACGCAGCAGCATGCGCACCGCATGACGGAGGGTGACCCGGTGCAGGGGTCCGAGGTCGGCGTTGAGAACGAGAACCGCGGTCACCGGGCCTCCCTTCGCTTGTTTCTTCCCAACTGATACCAAACGATCTTGCGTGCCGTGAGCGGGATTCGAACCCGCACTGATCCCATTTTGAGCGGGACGCCTCTACCGATTGGGCTACCCCGGCGAATTGTATTCGGGCACAAAAAAGCCGCCCATTGTCGCGGGCGGCGGAAGAGGAGGGGGAAACCCTATCCTCGCCACCGTCCGGGCAGGAGAAGACTGGCCGACAGGCCGCTGAGCAGCATGTCACGCCGGGCTCGGGCCGCGCGGGATCGACCGCGTGACGCCGACAACTCGATGCGCTCTGCCATTTGCGGTCTCCCTTCTCGGTCTCTGTGGATCTTGGTGTGTGGCTCGTTGATGTATTCAAAGATACGACCCCGGCGCCGCCGCGGCAACCAGTTAATCGGCGGCGCCGGAATTCGGCTCAGGCGGCGGCCGTGTAGTGCGCGAGGTACAGGTCCATCTCGTCGGTGGACTCGTCACCCTCGTTGACGCTGAACCACAGCGAGTTCTCCAGCCAGAACCGGTGGATGAACTGCTCGAAGCCCTCGGCGGCGTGGACCATGTTGGCGACGAGGGCCTCGGGGTCGACCTCTTCCAGGCCGACGATCTCCAGCAGCCACGGCGAGGCGATCACGAACGGTTCGGTGCCGGGTCGCAGGTACAGGTACCAGATGACCGCGTCCTGCTGGTCGCGCAGGAACCGCACGAGCTGCGCCGAGGGCTCGACCGGGCTCGGGACGGGGCGGGGCGCCAGGTCGAAGTCGCAGCCGGTGCAGGACGGGATGGCGTCCATGAGGACCTGGCTGCTCATGAAGCGTTTGAACGCGGCCGGCAGCTCGACGTGCGTGGCGAGGGCGCCGACGTCCATGGCCCGCAGCGGGTCGTGCGGCGCGTCCGGGACCAGCCAGCTGAACGTGCCGTCGAAGCGTGACTGGTCCACTACCGGCAGGCTCTCGGTGGGGTACAGCTCGTATGTACCCATGCTCGCCCGGGCGCTGCCCAGGTCCGTGCCCCACCAGCCGCGCGGAAAGTCGATCGTCATGTGTCGCACGGTACGACGCCTTGTGGTGTTCTTCCGTCGCTTATCGGACCAAGACGAGCGCGTTTCAGGTCAACCATGTCACCCGTTGCTGGCCGCCTCCAGCGTCGGGATCTGCGGCAGCACGCCGAGGTAGCTCAGCTTTTCGACGATCGCCTCTGCCGTGAAGGGTTTGATGACGTACTCGTGGGCGCCGGCGGCGAGGGCGCGCACGATCTGCCCGTGCTCGCTCTCGGTCGTCACCATCATCAGGGTCATCTGGCGCAGGTGCTTCTGCTTGCGGACCGCCATCACGAACTCGAGGCCGTTCATCTCCGGCATGTTCCAGTCGATCAGGGCGAGCCCGGGTTGCAGGTCGTGGTCCCAGATCTGGTCGAGGGCGTCCTTGCCGTTGGTGGCCTCGCGGACCTCGAAGCCCAGCGGCAGCAGGATCCGTTTGAGGATGCCCCGCATGGCACGCGAGTCGTCGATGACCATGGCGAGCTTCGTGTCCATTCAGACTCCGACAGGTTGGTAGGTGGTGGTTTCGTACGGGTCCGTGGTCGTGTCGATCTTCGTGTGGAAGAGGGGGTCGGCGGCGAGGATGGCGCGGCGGACGTCGAGGAGCTCGGTGACGCGTTGCTGGATGACGGCGGAGCCGAGCAGGCCGTCGTCGCCGAAGTCGCGGCGGGAGTCGTCGAGGCCTTCCTCGACGATGTCGAGGATCTTCTCCACGGCGAGAGCGACGGACCGGCCGTTCTCGGTGTAGACCACGACCGGCACGGTCGGCCCGGACTCCGTCTCGTACGCGCCGAGCATGTGCGACAGCCGCAGCACGGGAAGGATCTGGTCGCGGTACTGCACGACCTCCCGGCTCCCGGTCCGCTCGATCCGCTCCACTGGGAACTCCTCCAGGCGCGTGACCATGTCCAGGGGGATCGCGACCCGCCGGTCACCGACACCCGCGATGAGCAGGCGGCCGCCGCCGTCCGCGCCGCCGCGCCGGACCGACGTGTCGGCGTCGCCGGACTCGACGCCGGCGGCGAGCTGGGCGCGCCTGGCCAGGGACGCGACGTCGAGGATCAGCGCGACGCGGCCGTCGCCGAGGAGCGTGGCGCCCGCGTACGTGCCGATGTCCTTGAACCTGGACGTGAGCGGCTTGACCACCACCTCTTCGGTGTTGAGCACCCGGTCCACCACCAGCCCGAAGCGCTTGCCCTCCGCCTGCAGCACCGCCACGTAGACGTCCTTGTCGTGCTCGCCCTCGCGGGGCAGGCCGAGGGTGTCGTCCAGGTACACCAGGGGGAGGAGCTTGCCCCTGAGGCGGTACACCTGCGCTCCCATGGCGTGCTCGACGACCCTGCCGGACTGGCCGTCGAGGTACACCAGTTCGTGGACCGCCACCTGGGGGATGACGTAGCGTTCCTCGCCGCACTCGATGGTCAGCGCCTGGATGATGGCGAGGGTCAACGGGATCGTGAGACGCCAGGTGGTGCCCTTACCCACCACCGAGTCGACGTCGACCGCACCACCGATGCGCTCGATGTTGGTCTTCACCACATCCATACCCACACCACGACCGGACACGTTCGTGACCGCCTTCGCCGTGGAGAACCCCGGCCGGAACACCAACGCCAGAATCTCCCGACGATCCATCGCCGCCAACTGATCCCGCGACACGAGACCCTTCTCCACCGCGATCCGCGCGATCTTGTCCGGATCGATCCCCGACCCGTCATCACGCACCTCGACGATCACATGCCCACCCTCGTGATACGCCCGCAACGTCAGCGTCCCCTCAGGGTTCTTCCCAGCCGCGACCCGCTCCTCAGGGTTCTCGATACCGTGATCGACAGCGTTACGGACCAGGTGCGTCAACGGATCCTTCACCGCCTCCAGGAGGGACCGGTCCAGCTCGGTCTCCTTACCCTCCTGCGCCAAACGGATCTGCTTACCGAACGTCGA
>NZ_JBFANF010000048.1:0-93425 GCF_040674675.1 Dactylosporangium sp. NPDC049742
GGCCCGCGCGCCTTGCCGTCGCCGCCGGGGCGGTGTCGGTGGCCGCGACCGTGCGCATGACGGTCGCGCCGCCGGACTACGGGGATGCCGCCGGCTGGGTCGGGATCGGTGAATGCGGGGCGCTGCTGGCGCTCGTGGTGGCCGCGACCCGGTGGGCGCCACGGCGCGCCGCGGCCGCCGCGGTCGGCGTCGCCGGGCTCGCGGTCGCCGTGTGCGTGCTGCGGTTCCTGCCGTCGGACTCGCTGCTGGACGCGGTCGGCGCCTGCGCGCTGTGGGCCGGCGGGCCCGCGATCGCCGTGGTGATCGGTGGATACCCGCGGCTGGCGGAGGCCCGCCGCCGCGACTCCGTGGCCCGGGAGCGCCGGTCGCAGCGCCTCGCGCTCGCCCGCGACCTGCACGACTTCGTCGCCCATGACGTGAGCGGGATCGTGGCGCTCGCGCAGGCCGCGAGGTTCGTCGCCGGCACCGACCCGGCCCGGGCCCTGCACGCGCTGGCCCGGGTCGAGGCGGCCGGGCTGCGGGCGCTGGACACGATGGACCGCACCGTGGCGATGCTCGGTGACCTCGCCGGCCCGCCGGGCGCCGCGCCCGGTCTCGGGGACCTGCCGGACCTGCTGCGCCGCTTCGACGGGCCGGCCCGCGTGGAGTCGGACGTCGCCGCGCCCGAGGGCGTGCCGGCGGAGGTCGGGACCACCGCGTACCGGCTGGTGCGGGAGGCGCTGACGAACGTCCGCCGGCACGCCCCGGCCGCGACGGCGGTGCGGGTGGTCGTGGCCCGGACGCAGGACGCGCTGGCCGTCACGGTCACCAACGACGCCACACCCAGCGGCGCCGGCACGCCGGGCAACGGCACCGGACTGGCCGACCTGCGGCACCGGGCGCATCTGCTCGGCGGGACGCTGCAGGCCGGGCCGTCCGGCGACGGGTGGCGGGTCGCCGCGGTGCTGCCGCTGGGGCGGCCGTGACCACCCGCATCCTGCTCGCCGACGACCAGGAGAACGTGCGGATCGGCTTCCGGCTGGTGCTGGACAGCCAGCCGGACATGACTGTCGTCGGGGAGGCCGCGACCGGCACCGCCGCGCTGGACCTGGCCCGGCACCTGCGCCCGGACGTCGTCCTCGCCGACATCCGCATGCCCGGGCTCGACGGGCTGGAGCTGACCCGGCGGCTGGCCGGCACCGGCCCGCGGGTCGTCGTCGTCACCACGTTCGACCACGACGACTACCTCACCACCGCGCTCCGCGACGGCGCCTGCGGGTTCCTGCTGAAGCGGTCGGGCCCCGCGCTGCTGATCGAGGCGGTCCGGGCGGCGATGGCCGGCGACACGCTGATCAGCCCGCAGCTGACCGTCCGGCTGCTGCGCCGCCTCCAGCCGCTGCCCGCGGCGGCGGCCAGCGTCTCAGGCGTCTCAGGGCTGACCGGCCGGGAGCGGGACGTCGCCAGGGCGGTGGCGGCCGGCGGCACCAACGCGGAGATCGCCGCTTCGCTCAGTATCTCCGCCGGGACGGTGAAGACCCACGTCGCCAGCATCCAGGCCAAGCTCGGCGTGCGGAACCGGGTCGGCATCGCCGCCCGAATGTGGGCCGCGGGCGAGGCCGGCATCCCACCCGACCCGGCCGGCTGACGCCTGCGGACGGCGGACGGCGTTGCTGGTCGCGTTCCTCGGCACAATGGACGTCGTGTCGACCGATCTGGCCAACGCGCTACGGGCCGCGTTCGATCCGCCTGAGCGGTTCGACGAATTGCTGCTGCACCTGCTCGACGTGCGGCGGACGGACCTGACCATGGCGGGCACCTACCCGCAGCGGATCTTCCAGGTCGTGCTGGCCGCGGAGGCCTCGGGCTGGCTGGAAGACCTCGTGGTCGCCGCGCTGCAGGTCCGGCCGCGCGATCCGGACCTGGTCGCGGCGGCGGCCACCCTCGGCGTCCTGCACGGGCCGCCGGCGGCCGGGGCACCCGCCACCCCGGACATCCTCGCCAGGTTCGGCGCGTTGCAGTGGCAGGTCTCCCCACCGGCGGTTCTCGTCGGGGCCGACCTGTGCGTCGTCGCCGGCCGTGACCCGGCACCGGTCGACGAGCTGCGGTTCGACCACCGCACGGATGCCGCGGGTCACGTCATCGACGCTGGCACGACCGTCGCTGTCACGGGGTGGTCGACGCTGTCCACTGGCGGGCCGGCGCTCGCCCGCCTCGCCGAACCGATCGGCGAGCTGCCCGTGGGCAGAGCGGGCCTGGTCGCCGGCGCCGACGTCCGCGGCTGGCTCGAGGTCCGGCGGACAAGACCGACCGTGGGAGAGCCGCTCCTGCTCGCCACATCGTGCGGATGCGGCGGAATCCAGCTGTCGAGCGTGGTCGTCGAGGAGGCCGGCCCGACGATCATTCGGTACACGGGGCCGGCGGGCCTGCTGCTGGGGACGGACTTTCGGCTGGCAGGGGTCTCGCTCGACGCGGGTATAGCCTGGAGCGGACCGATCACCGTCGGCTGACGAGGAGCCCCGTGGCACATCCGTTGACGCCGATGGTGGCCCGCCGGGCCCTCGCCTACACCTTGCGCCAGCTCCGTGAGCAGCGCGAACTGACCATTTACCAGGTCGCCGACGCGATGGAGTGGTCGTATTCGAAGGCGAGCCGGATCGAGAACGCTCAGGTGACGATCAGCGGCAGCGATCTCCGGCCGCTGCTGGCGTACTACGGCGTCAAGGATCGCCAGGAGATCGACCGGCTGGTCGGGTACTCCCGGGCCAGCAGATACCGGAGTTGGCTGAGCCGGGACCCCCTTCCACCCGGTGTGCTGGAGCTGGCCGAGGTCGAGGCGACGGCCGTCGACCTCCTCTGGTGGGCGCCAATGACGATCCCGGAACCGTTGCAGACGGACGGGTATGCCGAGGCGCTCCGACAGGCGCAGGCAGGACGGCCGCCTTCCGACCTGCGGAAGGCGGTGCCAGGCCCGGACTCGAGCGCCCGCCGGAGGGTCGAGTTCGAGCGACGCGACACCGGCACGGCGACGTTCGTGCTGGACGAGGCCGCACTCCGGCACGCCTGGGGAGCGCCGGCCCCGGTGGTCCGGGAGCAGGTCGACTACCTCCATCACGTCGACGCCACACCGGGTGTGGAGATCTGGATCAATCCCTTCGACGGCGGGCTCCCACCGATGTACGGCATGCGGGCGGTGGCGGTCCACGACGTCCTACCGATGGCGTTCGCAGAGTTGGCGTACGGCGTGGAGATCCGTGTCGACCCCGAAGAGATCGACCGCTCGCGCGACCGGATCAACGCGTCGAGGGCCGCGGCCACCCGTCTTCGAGACTTCAGGCCTGCCCCATGACACTCTCGATCCACCGGCGGGAATCTGCCTCGCTACGCGCAGCATCACGAAGATCATCGAACAGGTCCAGATAGCTGCGCCACGGAACGTCGAAGATCCTGACGTCCGACGGCTCCTCCACGAAGGCGGCTGCCGGACCGTCGGCGCCTTCCTCGCTGACGACGGTGAAGGCGTACGGCACAACGGGCGCGGATGCTTCGAAACCGAGAACTCGCAGCGAGACGTGGGCCGAGTCGGCGATCTCGATGAGCCACCGGAGCTGGTCGCGAAAGACGGATCGCCCGCCCACCATGCGGTGGATCGCAGCGTCGCCGACAACCACCGCCGTCGGGACGGATCGGCCGATGAGACGTCGGCGTATCTGCCCCACGCCCAGCACGGGCTCTTGTTCGACGTGCTGTGCGTAGTCCTCGGTACGCAGCGGCATCGGCACCAGCAGCGGGTCGTACAGCCACACGCGCCCGGCGATGTCCTCGCGTTCGAGCAACTTGGCCCACCCGGCAGGAAAGTGCTGCGGAAGGGTAGACCGCTGCCGGGCGGCCCTGCCGACCGCGGCAGTCTCTTCGACCTCCACTGCGTCGGTAACGCCGTACAACTGAAGCATGGCGCGTAGGTCAGTCTCCGACAGCCCTACCGCACCGGACTCGATCCGCATGACTTTCGAGATCGACCACTCAAGATCGTCCGCCACCTGGGCCTGCGTCAAGCCGCAGGAGATGCGCAACCCGCGGAGCCGCTCGGTGAGGCGCCGACGAGCCTGGCCCGAATTCATCGGTGGAGGCGTCGCGACTGGCACGGCATCGCCGCCGAGGGCGCGCAGCCGCTCGGACGCGGCGACGGTCCGGGGGTCCCGCTCGCCGTACGCGAGCGTCAGCCCTTGGATGAGCGCGGTGAGCGTCGCGCGTTCCTCGTCCGGCAGCTCGTGGGCACGCAGGAGCTCCGCGAGCTCTTGCAGGACCGTGATCGTCTCCGGGTGATCGACGCCGAGCCGGCCGGTCAGGGTCGAGGCCCGGAGCCGGAGCCGGTCGAGCACGGTGGACCGGTCGGCGCCGTCGCGCAGCCCCGCGGCGACGGTGCCGGCGTTGCGTCCGACCGCGTCGTCCCGGGAGCGGGCGACCCCGTCGAGCGAGACGGCGACGTCGACCGCCTCCGCGCCGGGGAGCAGGGCGACCTCGCCGAGCAGCCGCACGGTGGCCAGCGGAGCGGCCGCTGACCCGTCGCGGAGTTCCCGGGTGGCGTCGAACACGGCGTCGTCGAACGTACGGGACGGATCCGGCCGGATGTCGAACTGGGCCCGCATCGCGACGAACCACTCCCGCGGCAGCGCTCCGCCGGACTCGGACCCGTGGTGGTCGTCGGCGAGCCAGGCGGCGGTGCGGTCGGGCGACACGATGCCGACCGCCGTCACCCGCTGCGCGGCGACGAGTTCCGGGCGGTCCCGCCAGCTCGGATTGCGGGTCGCGTACCTGTCGAGCAACACCGCGATCTGGGTGAGCCGCTGCTCGTCGAAGCTGCTGGTCAGGCCGGCGATGAGCAGTTCGCGGACGTCCGGCTCGATCTCGTACAGGCCGCCGCCGAGGTCCCGGACCAACGGCGACAGCAGCAGCGCGGACTCGGCGTGGTACGGCAGCTCCCGAGGCGGATCGAGGAAGAAGTTGATCCTGAGCAGGTGCAGCAGGCCCACGTCGAGCACCGCCGGGACAGCGGCGTGGTAGGCCAGCTCGATGACGGCGGGTCCGAGCATCCGCCGGATCGTGGCGAGGCGGCTGGCGGCGCCGGCCGGGTTCGGCGACGTCACAGTGGGGACTCCACCGGACTCGGGTGTCCGCGCATGATGTCGACCGCGACGGCCAGGCCGGCCCGGTTCAGTGGCAGCATCGGCACGTGCCGCGCGATCTGCGCCGCGGTGCTGCGGGCCCAGCACTCCGGCGGCAGCGGGTTCAGCCATGCCACCGGTCCGGCGGCGGCGAGAAGCCTGAGCATCGCGACCGTGTCCAGCAGTCTGAGCATGTCGAAGTGCCCACGCCCGGCGCCGGCGTCGCTGAAGACGGCGAAGCACCGCCCCGGCCGGGTGCCGGCGAGCATCGCGTCGACATCCGCCGGTTCGGTGAGGTCCGGATCGAGGAACGCGACGGGCCGGTCGGTCGCCTCGACGGCGTGCAGGACCGGGTCGAGCGTGCGGGCGAAGGAGTCGGCCAGCCCCTCCAGCGCCGTCCGGTTCGCGACCGCACCGAACGTGTTGTGGATGTACAGCACTGTTCCGACCCGGCCGATGCCGCGGCTGACGTGCTCGACGAACGGGTGGTGCGGGGTCATCGAACCGCCGCGGTCGACGATCTGGATCAGGTCGACTGTGTTGCGCCGGGCGGGCCGCAGGATCGGGGCCGTCGCGATGCCGGTGCGGCCGCGTTCGGCGACGGTGCCGTCGACGTCGAGCTCTGTCGGTGGTCCGCTGCGCGACGGCCGGCGCAACCGGCGCCAGATCTGCGTGACATCCCGATCCGTCACCGGATACTGCGGCGTCAGCACCAGCGTCGCATCCTCGACGTCGAGCACCGGAGGCAGCACCGCGAGCGGTTCGGGTCCAACCGCCCGCACCGTGAACTGCGGGTCCTCGTCGGCGTCTTCGTCCTGCGTACCGGCATCGTCCGCGTCGGACCCCTCGGAGGTCTCCGCCGCGAGCAGGTCGGCGTGGTGGGCGGCACCGGACGTCCGCATGCCCTCCGGGGTGGCGTCGGACGGCTCCGTCGGCACGCCTGCCGCTCGCAGTTCGATGCGCCATCGCGGCGCACCGACACGGGCGAACGCCGCCTCGACCAGCCTGGCCTCGTCGGCGGACTTCGCCCACAGGCGCACGCACACGCGGACCAGGTCCTCCGTGGATCGCAGCCCGAATCCTGCCCGCAGCGCCTGCCGGACGGCGTCGACGTCGGGGACGCCGAGGTCCATGCCGCGGCGCCGCAGCGAGGCCACGACACGGCCGAGGTAGTCGGGCAGCGGACCAGGATCGATCATGTCCTGGCCTGTCGTGCCTTGACCCGCAGCTGGTCGCCACGCTGCTTGATGAGGGCGCCGAGCAGCGGCAACCCGTCGAGTCCCTCAGCCGGGGCGTTGATGGCCTGCAGGTAACCCAGCCAGTCGATCAGCTCCGACAGCCCGGGTCGGCGGGTCAGGCCGGCCTCGCGCAGCTCCAGCAGCACCCTGATCGCCGCGGCGCGCAAGCTCGGATCGGTGAACGTGTGCAGCTGCAAGATCCGGTCGAGATCGTCGGCCGCCGGGAACTCGATGTAATGGAAGATGCACCGCCGGAGAAACGCGGCGGGCAGCGTCTTCTCCTCGTTGTTGGTCACCACCACAAGGGGGCGGACATGCCCGGCTCCGGAGCCGACCGCGGCGCCGAGCCCCTCCGCCTCAGGCACCTCGAACGCCAACTGGTCCAGCTCGTGAAGGAGGTCGTTCGGGTAGTCGATGTCGGCCTTGTCGATCTCGTCGACGAGCACGACGGACATCCGGCCGTACGTCGCGCGTCTGATCGCCCGACCGAGTGGTCCGAGCCGGACGTACCGTGCCGGGTCCACATCGGTGCCGCCCTGTTGCGCAGGCAGCTGCGAGTCGAACAGCCGCCGTACCGCGTCGAAGGTGTACAACAGGTCCCGGGCGGCACTGGTCGACTTGACGTGGGCGGCTTCCAGTGGGCAGCCGAGCACGTACGCGATGTGGTGAGCGAGGCGGGTCTTGCCGGCGCCGGGATCACCCTGCAACAGCAGCGGCCGGCCCAGCGCCAGCGCCAGATTGATCACCTCTTCGAGATCAGGCACGACATGGTAAGGCTCCGCCCGCACCAGCTCCGTCTGCACGGATTCAGTCGGCACTGCCACCCCGGCCCGTTCGATCCAGCGCTCCTCACCGACGTCGGCGAACCTGTCGAACCGCATCGTCAGATCAACTTCGCGTGGCGCCATCCCGGTACCTTTCCTTCAGCAGCCGCAGAAACTCGTCGGGGTCGTGCCTGACGAGGTTGGAGGTCTCGTCGAGACCCTCGTACACGCCACGTACGTCTATTTCGTCGCCGACTCGCGCGTTGTCCAGGATCAGGTCGGTCCAGGCGGCGGCAAGCTCGTGCGACCACGCCAGCTGGACCAGCGCCTGCCGGACCCAGATGCTGACGTCCCGGGCCGCGAACACCGGCTTCGGAACCTCGACCACCCCGGGCGGAAACACCGTGTCCTCGTCGCCGAGCAGCTGGAGCACGACGCAGCGCTCGTCACGGCTGAAGAGCCGCTGCGCGCCGTGCCAGAGTCCGGCCAGGACGTCGACGCCGACGTCGGTCACGCGGATCGGGAAGATCACGTAGCGCGCGGAATGCCGGCTGTATCTGGTCAGTTGCCCGACGACCCACTCGATCCTTCCCGCCACCGGGCTCAACGTCAGCATCTCCCGCCGCTGGAACGCCGCGTAGCACTGGAGGTACTCGCTGAGCTTCCGTTCGTGAACCTCATCGGGGTGCCGGAGACCGAATCCGATCAGGCCTGAATCGGTGAACGCGTCCTCGATCACCCTCTTCTGCGCGTCGAGGTCGAAGAACGCGGTGTTCGGGATCTGGTGGAGCGCCGGCACGGCCGAGTCGACGCGGCGCCGCCGGCTGCTCGCTGCCAGGCCCGCCAGCCTGGCGTTCCTCGGCCGCTCACGGGCAGCGGCGTCGGCAAGGCGTTCCAAACCCGGCCGGCCGTCCTGCGCGATCCGCATGACCACCGTGCTGACCGCCGCCTCGAGCCCGGGGTCGGTGCCGAGCCAAAGTTGCGACGTGTGGTTGAGCAGGCCGTGCACGAACCGGTCGAATTCGCCGCGGTCGGTGAACGACCGGATCAGCTCTTCGATCAATGCCGCCCGCCACTCCGGTGAGGTCGGTTCGTCGGGCATCGTGCTGATCGTCGGCTCCAAGGGTGTCGGCGAAGGCCCGGGCGTCGGCTGGCCGCCGCGCAGTCCTCTCGGCTCCGCCGACATTGCACCTGTGACGCCAGAGCAGCATAGGCAGGCCGGCCAGCCGCTCTCAATCGCCCAAAGGTCCATCTGTATGCCGAAACGGGGCGGCCATCCATCACGCAACGCGGTGCGTGATCGACGAACGCCGGGTGCAAGCCGGGAGCGGTCCGCGGTGCCCGCTCAGTCCGGCGAGCGGTGCACCGATGTCGTGGTGTCGGACGACGGCCAGGCATTCGAGGGGCGGCGGCAGTGCAGCGTTCGCAGCGACGGCGGTGGTACGCCGTGACCGGCCTCGCCGTGATCATGCTGGGCCTGACCGGGCTGAGCGTCACCGGTGTGGCGCAGACCCGCCGGTCGGCGGCGGCCGTCAGCAAGGTGTGCGCGCTCGCCGCCGCGTACGGCCGTATCCACGACGCCGTCATCACCGAGGAGCGCAGCGAGCGGCTGTACCGGGTCGAGCCCGGATCGGTCGTGCGGATGTCGCACACGACCGCGGGCGCGTCGCTGCAGGACGCGCTGCTGGACGTGGAGCGGTTCGGCACCGACACCGACCGGCGCCTGGCGACCGAGATCGGCGCGCTGCACGGGCAGTACCTGCAGGCGGTCACCGACGTCTTCGACGCCGTCGACGACGGTGAGGTGGCCCGGATCGACACCGGCCGGGCGCAGTCGCTGTTCGAGCGGATCAACCGGATCGTGCAGACCGCGACCGTCGAGCGGGACGCGCAGGCCGCCCGCGCGCTGCGGCACCTGGAGCGGGTCGAGACGCTCGCGTTCATCGCGACGGTCGCCGGGTTCGCGGTCGGGCTGGTGCTGATGACGATGCTGCTGGTCGCGAGCGTGGGGTACCAGCGGCGGCTGATGCGGCACGCCGCCTCCAGCGAGTACCTGGCCTCGCACGACCCGCTGACCGGCCTGCCGAACCGGGCGCTGTTCGCCCGCCGCGCCGCCGACGCGCTGGACGCGCAGGACCGCGGCGCCGGCACCTCCGTGCTGATGCTGGACCTGGACCGGTTCAAGGAGGTCAACGACACCCTGGGCCACCACTACGGCGACGAGCTGCTGCGGCAGGTCGCGGCCCGGACCAGCGCCACGGTGCGCTCCGGCGACCTGGTCGCGCGGCTGTCCGGGGACGAGTTCGCGATCCTGCTGCCGCAGGCGGCCGCGCACGACGCCGCCCGCCTGGCCACCCGGCTGCAGAGCGAGCTGCACCGCAGCTTCGTGCTCGACGACGTGACCGTCGACATCGAGGCCAGCATCGGCGTCGCGGCGGCACCGGAGCACGCCACCACGGTCGAGGCCGCCCTGCGCTGCGCCGACATCGCCATGTACAGCGCGAAGGACACCAAGACCGGTGTCGCCGTCTACGACCCGGCGATGCAGGTCGAGGACGGCAGCCGCCTGCTGCTGCTCGGCGACCTGCGCCGCGCCCTGGACAGCACCGACCAGCTCACCCTGCACTACCAGCCGAAGGTCCGGCTCAACGACGGGCAGGTGTCCGGTGCCGAGGCCCTCGTGCGCTGGCAGCACCCGACCCGTGGCGCGATCCCGCCGGCGGAGTTCATCCCCGTCGCCGAGACCACCGGACTGATCAGCCGCCTCACCCTGTACGTGCTGCGCGCCGCGCTCGGTCAGGTCCGCACCTGGCTGGACGACGGCCTGACCCTGCCGGTCGCGGTCAACGTGTCGCCGCGCTGCCTGCTCGACGCGGGCCTGGTCGGCCACGTCGTCGCGCTGCTGCGCGAGTTCGACGTGCCGGCGTCGCTGCTGCGGCTGGAGGTGACCGAGTCGGCCGTCATGGCGAACCCCGCGACCGCCACCGCCACCCTCACCGAGCTGCACGAGCTCGGGGTCCGGCTGTCGATCGACGACTACGGCACCGGCTACTCGTCCATGGCCTACCTGAAGCGCCTGCCCGTCGACGAGCTGAAGGTCGACCGCACGTTCGTCCTGCACATGGACGCCGACCACGACGACGCCGTCCTCGTCCGCGGCGCGATCGAGCTCGGCCACAACCTCGGCATGACCGTCGTCGCCGAGGGCGTCGAGGGCATCGCCCACGTCGCCGCCCTGCAGGCGCTCGGCTGCGACATCGCCCAGGGCTACCACTACGCCCGCCCGATGCCCGCGGCCGACCTCAGCCGGTGGATCAGCGACCAGCGCAACGCCACCGTCCCGGTCGGCTGACGCCGCTCGTTCCACCGTCGCGCAGGTAAGCGCGCAGCCCTCGGCAAGCCCGGGGCTGCGCGCTTCTTGCATGCCTGCCGCATGATCGCCCCACAGGGTCGATCTTGCCGGCCTCGAACCGGCCGAACCGGACCCCTGCTGCGCATCGGTGTGTGTCATGAAGCAGAGGTGCACGCAGCACTGCACGGGGACGCCGCCCATGTCGCTGGGCCGTGACCGACCGCCGCCAGCTGTGATCCGCCATGGGTCCAGCACCGCGCCGATCTCACCGACCGGGGAAGGCCCCAGCTCACCAGCGTCGGCGTCAGGGTCGCCAGGAGCGCCTGTTGCGAAGGGATGTCCGACCATGCGTGCCTGCCTGCCCCGTCAGGTCCTCGATGAGGAGAGCAGCGGTCAGACAGGCACCGGTTCGTACCAGAGACCTGCACGCAGCAACCGGCACGCCGCGGGCCCGTATGTAGGGTCCGCGGCGTGCCGGGAGGGAAGGTCAGCGGCTGGTGGTGGCGGGCGGGGGCGTCGCTGAGGCGCCAGCTGTTCTTGCCGGCGGACTTGACCGCGTACATGGCCGTGTCGGCGCGGCGGAGCAGGTCGGCGGCGCCGCCCGGGGCGTCGCTGACGGCGGCGATGCCGATGCTCGCGCCGACCCGGACCGGGTTGCCGCCGATGACGGCGTGGGCGGCGACGGCCTGCACCAGCCGACTGGCGAGCCCGGCGGCGCGCCCGCCGGTCTGGCCGGTGAGCACGACGAACTCGTCGCCGCCGAGGCGGCAGACGACCGCGTCGTCGCCTGCCTCGCGGGTCAGCCGGCCGGCGACGTCGCACAGCAGCTGGTCCCCCACCACGTGCCCGAAGGTGTCGTTCACCGCCTTGAACCCGTCGAGGTCGATGAGCAGCAGCGCGGTGTCGTCGCCGGTCGCGGTGAACCGCTCGATCGCCTCGTCGACATGGCGGCTGAACGAGGCCCGGTTCGCCAGGCCGGTCAGCTCGTCGTGCCACGCCTGGTGCCGCAGTTGCTCGGTGAGCGCCCTGTTCTGCGTGAGCAGCCGGTTGTTCTCGTGCAGGGCCGCCAGCTGGCGGGTCGCGACCAGGACCAGCAGGACGCCGGTGCCGGCCAGGACTCCCCCGCGGCGCCAGTCCAGCCCGGGGCCGACGACGGCGACCAGCAGCCCGAACGCGGCGGCGGAGGCGCCGTACGGCAGGACGCTGAACGGCCGGTCGCGGCGGGCCAGGGGCGGCACGGTGCCGGCGACGCTCGCCTGGTGCTGCAGCACCGCCCCGGTCAGCGAGGACAGCTGCGCCAGCAGCAGCAGGACGGTCGGCGCGATCGGCGCTTCCTCCTGCCCGACGGGCAGCGCGGTGGCGACGCCCGACACCGTGATGCAGGCGGCGTAGCAGGCCAGGGTGGGGCGGGTGAGCAGGCCGGCGCCGACGAGCGCCACGCGGAGCACGCCGAATCCGGCGACGAGCACCGTCACCGGCAGGGCCAGGGTCTCCGACAGCGACAGCCAGCCGAGGTCCGGGGCCCAGTGGCTGCTGACCGTGAAGTACCAGATGAACGCGGCGGTGCCGACGAGCACGATGCCGGCGTCGAGGCCGACGCGCAGCTTCTGCGACCGGCTGTGGGTGACGGTCGGGTAGCGGAACACGGCGTACATGGTGAAGACGCCGGCGACCGGGTAGACCAGTTGCGCGCCGTACATCGGCACGGACCGCCCGCTGACCGAGGTCGTCAGCAGCGCACCGAGGTCCACGGCCATGCCGATCGCGTACACCAGCAGCGCCCGCGCCAGGCTGACCCAGAACCGGGCGGCCGCGGGCGGCACCCCGGGGACGCGCGCCGTGCGGTGCACCACGAACGTCAGCGCACCGAGCAGCCCGAGGTCGGCCAGGACCGTCACCGGCCGGGAGGCGTCGGGCGGCAGCAGCAGCCCGGCGAGCACCGCCAGCACCGCCAGCACCGCACCGGCCGGCAGCAACGCTCCGACCCCGCGAGACAGCCGCATCCTCAACCCTCCTCGCCCCCGCTAGCTGGTCGTCGGCAGACATCGGCACCGCCGGCGCCGACTTGAACAATCACCGGTCAGGTGGCGTGCCGGCGGGGTCCGGGCGGGGCGACGTAGCGGACCTCGGCGAGGCCGCGCCACAGGCGGGTGCGGAGCGGGTCGACCCGGAAGCCCTGCCGCTCGTAGAACCGGCGCGCCGGCGCGTGCCGCTCCAGCGCCCACACCAGCCACGTGCCCGGCGGCGCGGCGGCCACGGCGTCGGAGACCAGGCGCCGGCCGGCCCCGGCGCGCTGCGCCTCCGGCAGCACGTACAGCGCAAACAGTTCGCGGTCGGCGGTGTCGGCCGGCTCCTCCGGTGGGCCGCTGTGGGCGTAGCCGAGGATGCGCCCGTCCTGCTCCGCGACCGCGACCCGCTCGCCATCGGCCGTCGCGGCGCGGGCCCAGTTGTCCGCGGTCCGCGTCAGGTCCAGGCCCGCGACCACCTCGGGCAGCCAGTCCTGGTACGTCGCGCGCCACGTCGCCAGCTGGACAGCGGCGATCGCCGGCCCGTCGGGCGGCGTTGCGGTGCGCACGACCATCGACACCGCATCAGGGTAGCGAAGTCCCGGACCGTGCGGCCCCGGCGCTTACCCGGCGCACGGATGGGAACCAGTACCTGGAAGAGGTCCTGCGCAATCCCCAGGAGGAGCAGATGCCAGCCGGTTCCAATGCCAAGCGCGAACGGCAGTACGAACACATCAAGGAAAGCGTGAAACGGCGCGGCAGGTCGACGGACGTCGCCGAGGAGATCGCCGCCCGGACGGTCAACAAGGAACGGGCCCGCGCTGGAGAGTCCCGGACGGCCAGCCGGTCCTCGATCAACGACGTGTCGTCCGGGCACCGCGGCGGGAAGCGCTCGCACTCGGGCGCGCAGGGGCGCACGAAGGAGCAGCTGTACAACGAGGCCAGGCAGCGCAACATCAAGGGGCGCTCGGCCATGAGCAAGGCCGAGCTGGAGAAGGCGCTGTCCCGCTGAGCGGCGCCGGCCCGGCCCGCGCTCAGCGGTGGCCGTCGTCGAGGGTGATGACGACCTTGACGTCCTCGTCGGTGGCGGTGAACGCCTCCGCGGCCCGCTCCAGCGGCACCCGGCGGGTGATCAGCCGGCCGAGCCAGTCCCGGTCGGCCTGGGCCAGCGCGTCCGAGGCCGCGGCGTAGTGGCCGAGGTTGGCGTTCACCGAGCCGACGATGACGTCGTTGTCCAGGACGAGCTCCCGGTTGAGGTCGCCGGCGTCGACGGTGACGCGGCGCCCGGCCGAGGAGACGCCGGTGAGGCAGACGATCCCGTACGGTGCGGTGCCCGCCAGCGCGCCGAACACCACCGACCCGATGCCGGTCGCCTCGACGACCACGTCGGGGCGCACGCCCGACATGACCGTGCCGATCGGCTCGTGGTGGTACACGGCGCCGAGGTCGCGGACCAGGCCCGGCTTCGGACCGGTGGTGACGCGGTCCAGCACGTGCACGTCGAGCCCCCGCTGCACGCCGAGCAGCGCGGCCAGCAGGCCGATCGGCCCGGCCCCGGTGACCAGCACGGTCTTCGGCTCGAACCAGGCGCGGGCACCGATCTTCTCGATCTCGTCCCACGCCTTGGCGACCACGCTCGCCGGCTCCAGCAGCATGCCCACGCCGGCGAGGCCCGGGTCGAGCTTCACCGCGTAGCCGGGCTCGACGGCCCAGGCCTGGCTGGCGTAGCCGTCGAGCTGTTTGATGCCGCGTTCGGTGTACCGGCCGTTGCGGCACATGTCGAACTGCCCGTGCGCGCACGCACCGCACGGCACCGGGTCGGGGCGGCGCACCACGCCGACCACCAGGTCGCCGGGCGCGAACCCGCTGCCGGACGGGGCGTGCCGGACCCGGCCCAGGGACTCGTGCCCGACCACCAGCCGCTGCCGGTCCGGCGGCGCCGAGCCGTAGTCACCGCGGGCGATCTCCTTGTCGGTGCCGCACACGCCGACGGCCAGCCCGTCGACGAGCAGCTCGCCGTCGCCCGGCTCCGGGTCGGGGACGTCGGTCACGGCGAAGGACTGCCGTTGCCGCGGGATGACGGTCAGGGCACGCATCCGGTGCACACCTCCATGGTCGATCCGGCTGATGCCAGGTGGCGGGCGCGCGCGCCCGTGTGCCGCATACCCAGTGCGCGACGCATCCATGTACGGACGGCCGCGCCGCCGGTTGCTACCGGGGTGCGAGCGGGTGCAGGGCCCGCGGCGGCACCGGGTGTGCGCTGATCTCGCCCTCGGGGTCGGCGACGTACAGCCGGTCGGCGGCGACCGCCACCGCGAGCGGTACATCAGGCAGGGCGACGACGTGCCGGGCCGCGCCGGTGAGCAGGTCCCACACCGTGAGCGCGGGCCCCGTCGCGGCGGCCAGGACCGCACGGCCGTGCAGGACGCCGACCGCGGGCGCGCTCAGGTCCTGCACGGTGTCCGGCAGGGCCGGGCCGACCGGGCGGCGCAGGGCCAGGTCGAGGACCCGGTACTCCCGCCAGTCGGTCTTCACCAGCAGCGCCGGCCGCCGGCCGAGGGCCCACGGGCCCCAGCGGTAGCCGCGCACGAACACGGGCGGCCCGACCGGCCGGCCGCCGATCGCGTCCCACAGCCAGCCGCGCCAGTCGGTCCGCGGCGAGTCGTCGTCGGGCTCCAGCCAGGCGTACGCCCGGCCGGCCACCGCGACGAGCTCGTCCACCCGCCAGCCGTCCGGCGCGCTCCACGGCGCCCGGAGCGCCTCGCCGGTGCGCAGGTCGTGGTAGTGGACGCGCCGCCAGTCGCTGCTGAGCACCGCCGGCCGCCCGGACACCACGGCCGCCGCCACGGTGTAGACGCCGTCGCCGTCCGGTTCGAACCGGCCGACCGGCTCCGGGCCGTCGAGGGTGAGCCGGTGCACCATGCAGTCGTAGCCGCGGCCGCGGACGATCGAGTACGCCTCGCCGTCCGCCGCGAACGTCGACAGGTTCGTGTCGGGGCGGGAGAAGCACCAGTCGTAGGGCATCGGCCACCCGCCGAGCAGCCGGCCCGTGTCCGCCTCGTGCAGCGTGCAGGCCGTGGCCTGGTCGACCGTGCTGAACATGCCCGCGACGACGGCCACGCCGCCGGCCGTGGCCGTCCGCAGGGCGCCGAAGTCCCACGTCCGCACCCGACGCATCGTACGGAACCCGGCGGGCGTTCACTCCTTCACGCCCATGTGCTCCATCGGCGGGACGCGCAGCAGGCGGCCGATCGGCAGCACCGTGGTGAGCAGGGCGAGCAGCGCCGTGCCGGCGATCACGGCGGCCCAGCCGAGGGGCGGCACGTAGGGCAGCGGTTCGCCGGTCACGGCGTGCACCACCATGGTCAGGGTGGCCAGGGCGATCGCCGCGCCCATGAGGACGGCGACGCCGAGGAGGCCGGCCTGTTCGGCGTGGACCATCCGCTTCGCCTGGCCGCGGGTGACGCCGGCGAGGCGGAGCACGGCGAGCTCGCGGCGGCGGGCGAGGGCCGCGATGACCATCGTGTTGGCGGCCGCGAGGGCGGCGTAGCCGACCATGACACCGACGAGCAGCCGGTTGAGCCAGGCGCTGACGGCGAGGTCGGCGGCGAGCTGCCGGGTCTGGCCGCTGGTGGCGACGAGCGTGCTGCCGGGGTGCCGGGCCGTGAGCGCCGACAGGTCCGCCGGGCCCGAGGTGCTGATGAGGACCTCGTCGTCGACGTCGCGGGCGGTGTGGCCGGCGACCGTGTCGCGGGCCAGGGTGATGTCGCCGAAGCCGAGGCCGCGCTCGTAGACGGCGACGAGGGTGAGCCGCACGGGTGTACCGTCGCCGAGCCACAGCGGGACCGTGTCGCCGATCTCCCAGCCGTGGGTCGATGCTCTGATCGACGATGCGGCCACGGTACCGGCGGACAGCGCGGACAGGTCGCCCTGGCGCACCCGCAGGTCCATCGTGGCGGCCAGGTCCGGCCCGGAGACCGCCTGGGCGCCGACCGTCTCCGCGCCGTCGAGGAACTTCACGATGACGGACGTGCGCCGTACCGACGTGGCGGCCCGGACGCCGGGAAGCTTCCGCGCGTCGTCGGCGGCGCCGGCGGGCAGCCCGGCCGGGGAGACGAGGGCCTGCGCGGCGCGCAGGCCGTCGCGGCGCTGGGCTAGGGTCTGCCGTTCGAGGTTGTCCTGCAGGAACCACACGGATCCGCCGAGCCCCACGGACAGCACCAGCGCGGTGAGGACGGCGGCCGTGCCGCGCGCGTTCGCCTTCAGGTTGGCGGTCGCCAGGTATCCGCTGGTCCCCCACACCGCGCGCAGCACCGGCGCCAGCGCCTGGGCGGCGGCCCGGTTGATCCACGGCGCGAGGAGGCCGACCGCGGTCACGAACAGGTACAGCATCCCGACGGCGGCCGCGAGGGCCGCCTGCCCGCCGGCGCCGAGCGTGAACGCGCCGGAGGAGCCCGCACCGGCCAGCGCGACGAGCCCGCAGACGAGGCGCACCTTGCCGCCGCGGGCCGGCTCGACCGCCACCTCACCGAGGGCCTCGACGGGACGGATCGCGGTGACGCGCCGGGCGGCGATCAGCGCGGACAGCACCGCGACGAGGGTGGTGACCCCGGCGGCCGCGACGGTCGCGAGCAGGCCGTCGGTGATCGGGAACGTGGCGGGGACGAAGCCGCGGCCGACGAGCTGGCCGCGCACCCAGCGGGTCGCGAGCAGGCCGGCGGGGACGCCGACCGCGACGGCGGCGATACCGACCGCGGCCGCCTCGGCCATGATCATCCGGCGGACCTGGCCGGGGGTCGCGGCGACGGCGCGCAGCAGCGCGAGGTCGCGGCGGCGGTGCCGCACCGACAGCCCGACGGTGGCGGCGACGACGAACCCGATCAGCAGCACGACGTACCCGCCGAACGCGCCGCCGGCCTGGATCAGCAGGTCCCGCGCGTCGAGGTCGGCGGAGCCCTCGGCCAGGCCGCGGTCCGCGCCGGTGTACGCGGTCGCGCCCGCGTCGGCCGCGAGCCGGCGCACCGCCGCCGCGAGGGCGGCCTTGTCGGCGCCGGGTTGCGCGACGACCCCGATGGCGGCGACCCGGCCGGGGTGCGCAGACAGGGTCGCGGCGTGCGCGTCGGTGAAGAACACCGCGGGTGTCGGCCCGTCGACGACGCCACTGACCCGGTACGACCGTGCGGCGCCGCCGACGACCAGGTTCATCTGCTGGCCGGGCGCCATCCCGAGCCGCCGGTCGACCGCGATCTGGTCCGCCGCGGCCGGCGGGGCTCCGCCGACGAGCCGGGACGGCGTCAGGGCGGCGCTGGCCCAGCCGTGTCCGGTGACCTCGGGCAGCCCGACCGGCACGGGGTCGTCGGCCGCGACGGTGGCGACCCCGGCGAGCCCGCGGATCCGCTCGACCAGGTCCGCCGGGACGGTGCCACCTTCGGGGAGCCGTACCGTCGACCGGACGACCTCACCGTCGAGGTCCTTGGCGCTGATGGTGATGTCGCGGTGGGCGACCACCACGTCGGCGGCGGCGTAGTGGACCGGCGCCGGCTTGTACCGCAGCCCGGACTCCACCAGCGCGCCCATGGCCATGAGGATCATGACGCCCGCGGCGAGCGCGACGAGCGAGGCGACCGCCGAACCCGGCCGGTGCCGCAGCATCTTCAACGCGAGCGCGGTCATGCCGCCACCTCCGCTGCGCTCCGGCCCGGTCATGCCGCCACCGCCCGGCGGCGGCCCAGCGACGCGAGCTGCTCGGCGATGCGCTCCACGCCCGGCTGCGGCAGGTCGCGCACGATCCGGCCGTCGGCGAGGACCAGGACCCGGTCGGCGTACGAGGCGGCCACCGGGTCGTGCGTCACCATCACGACCGTCTGCCGGTGCTCGTCGACGACGGCGCGCAGCAGGCTCAGCACGTCCGCCGCGGTCTCGGTGTCCAGCGCACCGGTCGGCTCGTCGCAGAAGATCACCTCTGGGCGGGTGGCGAGCGCCCGGGCGATCGCGACCCGCTGCTGCTGCCCGCCGGACAGCGCGGACGGCCGGTGGTGCAGGCGTTCCCGCAGCCCGACCCGGTCGACCACGTGGTGCAGCCACGGCTGGTCGGGCCGCCCGCCCGACAGGCGCAGCGGCAGCACGATGTTCTCCTGCACCGTCAGCGCGTTGACGAGGTTGAACGCCTGGAACACGAAGCCGATCCGGTCGCGGCGCAGCTTCGTCAGCCTCGTCTCCGACAGGCCGGACAGCTCGGTGCCGCCGATCCAGACCCGGCCGGACGTGGCCCGGTCCAGGCCGGCCGCGGTCTGCAGCAGGGTGCTCTTGCCGGAGCCGGACGGCCCCATCACCGCCGTGAACGTGCCGCGGTCGAACCGTACGTCCACGCCGGCGAGCGCGGTGACCGCCTGCGGTCCGGTGCCGTACGTGCGGGTCAGCTGCTCGGCGCGGACCGCCGCGCCGGCGTCCTGTCCAACGTTCATGTCCATGCCGACGACGCTATGGCGGCACCCGGCCATGATCGATCCAGCGTGCTGGCGGACCGTGGTACAGCAGGCTGTACTTACCCCCGCGCTCACGCTGTGCTCACCCTAGGCGCCGGGTGTCCTCCAGGTGCCGCAGGACCGCCGTGACCCGCCGGTCGGCGCGGTCGTCGGGCGCGAGGCCGAGCTTGGCGAAGATGCTGCGGATGTGCTTGTGCACGGCCCCTTCGGTGACGAACAGCCGCTCCGCGATCGCAGTGTTGCCGAGGCCCTCGGCCATCAGGGCGAGCACGTCGCGTTCCCGCGGGCTGAGCAGGCTCAGCGTGCTGTCGGGGCGGGTGCGGGCGAAGAGCTGGCTGACCACCTCCGGGTCGATCGCGGTGCCACCACCGGCGACGCGGTGCAGCGCCTCGAGGAACTCCTCGACCCGGCCGACCCGCTCCTTGAGCAGGTAGCCGAGCCGGGCCGCTCCCCCGGCGAGCAGGTCGGTGGCGAACGCCTGCTCCACGTACGCCGACAGCACCAGCACCGCGAGGTCCGGCTGGCGGCGCCGCGCCTCGACGGCGGCCACGATGCCCTCGTCGGTGTGGGTCGGCGGCATGCGGACGTCGACGATCGCGACGTCGGGCCGGTGCTCGTCCACCGCGGCCAGGAACGTGTCCGGCGCGCCGGTGACGGCGACCACGTCGAGCTGCTCGGCCCGCAGCAGCAGGGCCAGCCCTTCCCGCAGCAGGGCGTCGTCCTCGGCGATCACGATCCGCACGGCAGCTCCACATGTATCGTCGTCGGCCCACCGGGTGGGCTGGTCAGGGTGAACCGGCCGTCGTGGGCCTCGACCCGCCGGCGGATGCCGCCGATGCCGGAGCCACGGCCCTCGTCGGCGCCGCCGTGGCCGTCGTCGGTCACCGACACGTGCAGCCGGTCGGCTCTTCTCGTCACGGTGACGGCCACGGTACCGGCGCCGCTGTGCCGGGCGACGTTGGTCAGCGCCTCGGCGACCACGAAGTACGCCGTCGCCTCGACCGACGCCGCGCACCGCCCCGGGACGTCCACCTCGACGGTGCACGGCACGCCGCAGCCGGCGGCCAGGCCGTCGAGCGCGCCGGCGAGCCCGCGGTCGTCGAGCACCGGCGGCAGGATCCCGCGCACGACGGTGCGCAGCTCCGCGAGCGCCAGCTCGGCGGCGTCGTGGGCGCGGTCCAGGACCTCCGCCGCCAGCGCCGGATCGCGGGCGAGGGCCCGCCGGGCGGCGCCGAGCAGCACGGTGACCGCGACGAGCCGGTTCTGCGCCCCGTCGTGCAGCGACCGTTCGATGCGGCGCAGCTCGACGGCGTGCGCGTCGAGGGCGGCCGCGCGGGTGGCGGTGAGCTCGGCGATCCGCAGCGACATGTCCACGTCCCGCGGCGGCGGCAGCCACCGCCGGCCCGGCGCCGCCTGCCAGCGGGCGATCCGGGGGCCGAGCGCGACGGACACGGCGAGCCAGCCGACGCCCATGAGCGCGACGGCGAGCGCGTCGGGCAGCCCGTCGATGCGCCAGGTGACGTAGCCGGGGCCGCCCGCGTCCGGCGGCAGCGCCCAGTAGTACAGCGGGAACAGCAGGTACTGCACGGCCGACAGCGGCAGCGCGAGCCCGATCATCCCGAGCGCGAACCCGCCCGTGCCGTGGACGGCGACGAACGCGGCATCCCGGCGGACCCACGGGTCGCGCACGGCGTCGCGCAGGCCGGCCGGTACCGGCGGCGGCGACGGCACCACGGCGTCCCATCGCGACAGTCGCGCCCGCTCCCGGTCCGCCGCCCACCGGGCCGCCTTCAGCGCCGACGGGACGACCACCAGGCCGATGCCGGCCAGCGACGCGACCGCCGTGACGAACAGCAGCAGGAACGCGCCGAGCGCGAGGGTCGCCGTGCCGAGCCCGCCGACGACGTGTTCGAGCGCGTCGACGGACGTGCGCACCCGTTCCCGGACGTACTGCCGCACCGCGCCCCCCTTCCGGCCTCCCGGCAGGAACGATAGGCGACGGCGGCCCCGGTCAGCCGCTCGCGGTCCGGAAAGTACAGCCTGCTGTACTCCGTGCGGCGCGCTGGCTGGATCGCCGGCGGGCGCCCGGCTGCATAGCGTTGCCGGCATGACTGACCGTTACCGCATCATCCCCGCCGACGCCCCTGAGCGCCGCGGCCTGCTCCGCCCCGTCCTGTGGCTGGTGCTGGTCCTCAGCGCCGCCACCAACGCCACCATGTCCGGCATCGGCGCCAACCCGTTCGTCGGGGCCGCCTTCGGGCTGGTCACCCTCGCCTGCGCGACCGCGCTCGTCGTGCACCACTACCGGCACCGCGCGAGGTGAGCTACTGAGTGCGCGACCAGCTCAGGACCGTCACCTGGCGGGCACCCGCGACCGGGCTCGGGCCCGGGTCGGCGATCGCGAGCTTCACGCGCAGCCCCGTGGTGCCCTGGGCGTAGAACAGGTTGCCGCTGCTGTTCACCGTGGACAGCATGGCGCACGGTCCGCCGCTGCCGGTGTACGGCGTCGCCGTCACGCAGCCGGTGCCGGCCCGGAAGGCGGGCGCCTGGTAGCTCAGCTCCAGCTGGATCGCGTCGATGTCCTGGGTGTCGTTGTTCGTCCGCAGGGAGGACGCGAGGGCGAGGGTCGCGCCGGTGAACGTGCCGGCGGTGACCGCCTTCGCCAGCTCCCCCGTCGCCGCGGTGTCCAGCGGGATCACCGACGTCTGGTACGTGGCGGAGCCCGTGCGGCCGGTGACGGTGCCGATGACCGCGCCGGTCGCGCCGGACGGGGTGAGCGAGGCGGTGAAGCTGTCGGTGTTGCCGGTGTTGGTGTGCCGGTGGGTGATGCGCAGGTTCGCGCCCTTGAGCACCGAGCCGGCCGGGACCGGGGTCGCCGGCGCGAAGCCGGACACGGTGAGCGTGGTGGAGTCGTTGGTCTTGCCGGCCTTCCAGCTCGCGGCCAGGTTGTCGCCGGTCTCCCGCAGGTTCGCCGGGGTCGCGGTGGCACCGAACCCGCCGGCGGCGGTGACCGTGCCGGGCCGCAGCGCCGTCGCCCCGGTGAGGGTGGTGGTGACCGCCGTTCCCGAGTTCAGGCCGTAGACGGCGACCGGCGGACGGTTGCTGCTGTACGAGCCGCAGATCTCCACCTGACCCGCCTTCACGGCCAGCCGGCTGTCGCCGCCGAAGATGAACTGGACACCGACGGCGGCACCGTCGGTGATCGGGTTCGCGCACATGCCGGGCATCTCGACCTTCGCCCGCGGTGCGGCGATCACGGTGCCGTCGAGGGCGACGGGCGTTCCGGCGACGAGCGATCCGTCGTCGATCGTCCACACGTTGGCCGCGTTGGACAGCAGCGGGTTCCGGTCGGTGCCGCTGTTGCGGAAGTCGAAGTAGTACGTGCCCGGCCTGAACCACCAGATGCTGTTCTTGCAGGCGCTGTTGCCGGCCATCATCGCGCTGAGCCCGGCCGCGTCGTCGTACGTGCCGGGCTGGAACGTCACGATCGAGCTCGGTGTCGTGCAGGCCGGCAGCGTGCGGCGGGCGGGCGCGGCGGAGGTCGCCGGCGCGTAGCCGGGGTCGTCGCCGAGCGGGTTCGCCGCACCGCCCAGTCCGCAGGCCTTCGTCGGCGTGTTGACGATGGTGCCGGTGCAGGCGCCACGCGCATACAGCGGGCTGCCGTCGGCGTCCAGCTTCCCGCTGGCGATGTTGCCGGTCGAGTTCGAGAACACGGTGCCGTGGACCTTGAACTCCGCGTTGTTCGGCTGCTGGACGGTGAATCCGGGCTCGCCGCTGACCCGTCCGAGGGTGAGCACGGCGCTGCCGGGCCGGTTGCAGTTGGCGGCGGACTCGCAGCGGTAGGCGGCGCCGCCCGTCGCCGCCGCGGTGCAGTCGACGCCGGCGCTGCGCCCGCCGGGCAGGCCCGAGATCACCTTGGTGCCCGTGGTGCCGAAGCAGTCGGTGCCGGTGCCGCGGAACGTGCTGTTGCGCAGCTGGTTGACGGCGGTCGTCCCCGCGCACCGGATCCGATGCAGCTCGTCGCCGCGCAGCTCGTACGCGATGACGACGGTGCCGACGGCGGTGGCGGAGTCCCAGCGGTCGGCGAGGAACCGAACGACCGGCGAGACCGGGGTCATCCCGCACGAGAAGGTGCCACCGACCACAATGGACTGTTTCAGGGCGCCGTGCTCGTCGCGGGTGCCGATCGTGGCGACGTCGTCGGCGAACCAGGCGGCGGCGATCTGCGCGTCGCGGGACAGCGAGACCCGCTGGGTGGTCGCGGTGGACTGCCGCACGTAGGCGATGACGACGTTGGCGAGCGGGACCGCGATCACGCCCAGGATCGCCACCGCGACGAGCAGCTCGATGAGGGTGAAGCCGGCGTCGCGCCGGTCGGTCAGCCGCACAGTGCCTCCGTGGTCCGGCAGGCTTGCGCACCACGATCTGCAGCGTCTCGATCGCGCGTTCGTCGGTGCTGCGCACCTCGAGGGTGACCTGCTGCAGGCCCGTGTCGGTGGTGCAGCCGGTGGTCTTCAGGGCGCCGCCGTTCCAGCACACCGGTCCGACGGAGAGGGCCTGCGCCTGGTAGCCGGTGGGTGCGCTGTATCCGACCGTGGCGGGCGCGTAGCCGGCGCCGTAGTGGCCGGTGGCGACCCACGCCTGGACGGCCTCGGCGTAGTTGCGCACCTCGGCCCCGGCGGTGGCCTGCTTGCGGTGGACGTCGGACAGCTGCACGGCGAGCACCAGGCCGCCGACGACCGCCACCACCGCGACGCCCATCACGGCGACGGTGACCAGCAGCTCGATGAGAGTCTCGCCGCGGTCGTCGCGCCTGCGGCGGGCGGAGCTGGTGGCAGCCGTCGCTGCCGACGCGTGCCGGCGACCCGCCGGCTCCGCGCTGTTCGCTGGTCCGTCGACCGGCGCCGGAGCAGAACGGTAGCGATTCGGTTGCAACCGTCGTGTCAACCGGTTGTGCACCTGTGCCGCTCCACCGGCCGACGGCCGGCGCTGCCGCCTGGTCCGTTCAGCGGGTCTGCGCGGCGGCCGGGCCGGTGGAGGATCGGACGATCAGCCGGGCCGGCAGGGACATGCGCGTGCCGCCGGGGCGCTCGCGGTCGTTGAGCAGGTCGGCGAGCAGGTCGATGCCGGCCCGGCCGCACTGGTCCTTCGGCTGGCTGACGGTGGTCAGGGCGGGGGTGACCAGGGCCGAGGCCGGGATGTCGTCGAAGCCGATGATGCTCACGTCACCGGGCGCGGTCACACCCCGGGCGCCGAAGCGGCTGGCGAGGCCGAGGCCGATCATGTCGTTGTAGGCGATGACCGCGGTGACGCCGGCGGCCAGGACCAGGTCGGCGACGGCGACACCGCCCTCGAAGTCGGGTGAGACGTTGCCGGCCTCGACCCCCTCGAGGCCGAGGCCGGCCGACACGGCGCGGAAGGCGCGGAGGCGCTCGCGGTTGACCCATGAGGTGCGGGGGCCGGCGACGTAGGCGACCCGCCGGTGGCCGAGGGCGGCGAGGTGGGCGAGCGCCTGGCGGATGCCGTCGGCGTTGTCGAAGATGATCGACGGCAGCTGGCCGACCCGGCGGTTGAGCAGCACCACCGGCAGGTCGCCGCAGACGGAGCGCAGCTCGTCGTCGCCGGCGCGGGGTGCGCACAGCACGAAGCCGTCGACCTGCTTGGTCAGCGTCCGGATGAGGTCCAGCTCGGTGGCGGGGTCCTCGTCGGAGTCGGCCAGCAGCACGGCGAGCCCGAACTCCCGGGACCGGCGCTGGGCGGCCTTGACGATGCCGGCGAACAGCGGGTTGGCGATGTCGGGCACCAGGAAGCCGATGGTGCCGGTGCGCCCGGTGCTCAGCCCCCGGGCGATCCGGTTCGGCTCGTAGCCGAGCTGCGCGACGGCCCGCTCGACCCGCTCCCGGGTGGCGGGCCGCACCTGGTCCGGGGCGGCGAGCGCGCGGGACACCGACGACTGGGAGACCCCGGCGAGCCGGGCGACATCCTTGATCGTCGCCGCCATCCGCAGCTCCTCACGTCGTCCTGGAAGCGGTTCCAGATCTTGTCAGTTCGTCGACGGTAGCACGACGACCGTCGATGCGAAACCGGTCTATTGCAAGGTATTGACAAAACTCGCTGCCGCGGACCACTGTGGGAACCGTTTCCGGCGCGCTCCAACCGCCAACCCGCCCGGAGACCCAATTCGCCGCGCGCGCTGTTGCGCACACCTCACCGCCACAAGCGCAACGGATTCGCCCGCACCTGTCGAGGAGAGTCGATGCGATGAAGAGAAGGAACGTGCTCGGCATGGCCGCCGGGCTGTCGATCGGCGCCGTCGCCGCCGGGCCGGGCCGGGCCGTCGCGGCCGTCGGGGAGCAGCTGGGCAACTACGCGTCCCACCTGACCGACGCCCGCAGCGTCACCGTCACCAGCACCACGGGCCAGCGGTTGCGGATCACCGCGTACGGCAACCAGATCGTCCGGGTCCGCGCGATCCGCAGCGGGGAGACGTTCTTCGCCGACTCCCGCTATGAGATGGTGGTGCCCGCCAACCACGCCGGCATGGGCGGCACCCTCACGGTCACGAACGACGCCAACAGCCTGACGATCGTCACCGGCGCGGCCGACGGCATCCGGATCGTGCTGCAGAAGAACCCGCTACGCCTGGAGTTCTACCACCGCGGCACCGGGGCGCTGCTGGCGAAGGAGGACGCGACCCGCAGCATCACCTGGGGCGGCACCAACAACAGCGTCGTCACCGAGGCCTTCGTCCCGCCGCCCGCCGACGAGCACTTCGTCAAGGCGGGACACGGGCTCTACGGACGCTCCCCCAGGGTCGACCGCACCGGCGACGTCGTGTCGCACAACTACGGCACCGTCCGCAACGACCAGGCGCCCGCGATCGTGCCGCTGTACCTGTCCACCAAGGGCTACGGCGTCTTCTTCAACACGACCTTCGACACCACGTTCGCCTTCGCCAACGGCACCGCCAGGGACTACGCGTTCTCCGCGGACGACCACAACACCGCCGGCGTGCGGCCGCAGATGGACTACTTCCTCATCAACGGCCCGGAGTTCGCGAAGCTGCTGGACCGCTACACCCAGCTGACCGGGCGGCCGCGCCTGCCGCAGATCGCCATCTTCGGGCTGCACATGTCGGACAAGGGCTTCCCCGACGTCAGCGACCAGAACTGGTGGCGCACGAAGATCACCCAGCACCGCAACGCCGGCTACCCGTTCGACCACCACGTCAACGACAACCGCTGGCGCAACGGCACCGGCGCGTGGGGCGGCTCCTGGTTCGAGTTCAGCCCGACGCGGTGGCCGGACCCGGCCGGATACCAGGCGTGGGCCGCGGAGAACGGCGTCACGATGACGCTGGACTACAACCGCAACAACTCCAACCTCATGGCCGGCTGGGTCGGCGGGCCGCCGCCCGGCTACAGCTTCAAGGCCGGCGACCTCACCGGGGTGGCCGACAGCGGCTCGGTGCCCGACTGGACCAACCCCGCGACCCGCGCCTGGGTGTGGAACGTCTTCTGGACCAAGGCCCTGAACCCGGCGCTGCACTTCCCCGGCGACGGGCTGTGGCTCGACGAGACCGACGAGCTGGGCCCGATCCCGTTCAACGCCGACTCCGCGGGCGGCAAGAAGTGGTCGGAGCTGCGCAACTCGTACTTCTTCTACCTGCACAAGGGCGTCGGCGAGGAGGGCTGGGACCCGCAGGCGGCCGGCCACATCGGCACCGCCAAGCGGCCGTGGACGTGGAGTCGCGGCGCGTCGGCCGGGCAGCAGCGCTACGGCCACTACTGGACCGGCGACATCGGCTCCACCTACGACGAGATGCGCCAGCAGATCCGGGGCATGCTGGCCGGCGGGATCGGCGGCTTCCCCTTCGCCAACATCGACGGCGGCGGCTTCCACGGCCAGACCGGCGGCCTGATCCCCGAGCCGTTCTACCGCAACTGGACGGCCGCCTGGTCGAGCCTGTCGCCGATCTGGCGGCCGCACAGCGGGGCCAGCACCACGTCGCAGGGCGCGATCGCCTCCCGCTGGCCGCTCGACCAGAGCGCCGTCATCCAGGCGGACTTCCGCAAGTACGGCGAGCTGCGGTACACGCTGCTGCCGTACATCTACAGCATCGCCCACGAGGCGAGCAGCACCGGAATGCCGATGGCCCGGGCGATGGTCATCGACTACCAGAACCGGCCGAACGCCTACTCGCACGACCTGCAGTACATGTGGGGGCCGTCCCTGCTCGTCGCGCCCGTCACGTCCGACGGCGGCGCGACCCAGAACGTCTGGCTGCCCGCCGGCGCCACCTGGTACAACTTCTGGGCCGACATCAAGCACGTCGGGACCGACGCGTCCGACCTGCCCTACGTCACCCACACCGGCGAGATCATCCTCTTCGTGAAGGCCGGCGCGATCCTGCCGAAGTACCAGTACGCGCAGAGCACCGCCTACCTGAACAAGCGGCAGCTGGAGATGGAGGTGTACGCCGGCGCGGACGGCACCTTCAACCTGGTGGAGGACGACGGCGTCACCGAGGCGCACCGCGTCTCCGGCGCCAGGGCCGTCACCACCCTGACGTACACCGACGCCGCGACGAGGACCGTGATCCGGCACCCGCAGGGCACCTACGACGGCGCACCCACCGCGCGCCGGTACATCGTGCGCGTCCACGGCCTGACCGCCCCGGTCGGCATGCGGGTCAACGGCGGCGCGACCCTGCCGGCCTACAGCACCGAGGCCACGGCGATCACCAGCGGCGGCGGCACGGTGTGGGACGCCGCCCGCAAGGTCCTGTCGGTCGTCACCGCGTCGATCCCGGTCGTCGCCGGCGGCGGCGTGGCCGCCACGGTCGAGCCGAGCGGCGCGGCCTTCCCTGCGGTCACGGGCGGCACCGCGTACCCGGCGGAGCGGGCCCTGCTCAGCGGCGCCGTCATCGACACCCGTCACGCGGACTACACCGGCACGGGCTTCGTCGACTTCGCCGACACCTCGGCCAGCGGCGCCTACGTCCAGTGGACCGTCAACGTGCCGACCGCGGGCACCAGGACGCTGACGTTCCGCTACGCCAACGGCGGCACCGCCAACCGGCCCCTCGCCATCTCGGTCAACGGCACCGGCGTCAACGGTGCCCTGGCGTTCAACCCGACCGGCTCCTGGGACGCGTGGAGCACCACCTCGTTCACCGCGTCCCTGCCCGCCGGCAGCCAGGTCACCGTCCGGGCGACCACGACCGGCGCCAACGGCGCGAACATCGACAGCCTCACCATCACCTGAGCCGCGGCGACCGGCTTCCGGCGGACCCGTCGCGGCCCGCCGGGAGCCGGCGTCAACCGTGGACGGCCACCGGGCGGGGCGCGGCGGGGTCCAGCGCGGCCGGCAGGCTCGGCCACTCGGCGGCCGAGCGGTGCAGCAACGCCTCGACGTCGCCGGCGGGCAGCGGGCGGGCGAAGTGGAAGCCCTGCGCGGTGCGGTACCCGAGCAGGGTGAGCTCGGTCGCCTGGGCCGGGTCCTCGATGCCCTCCGCGACGGTGTCCATGTGCAGGATCTGGCTGAGCCGGATGACGGCCTCCGCGACCGCGGCCCGCTCGGGGTCGCCGCTGAGGTCGGCGACGAAGCAGCGGTCGAGCTTGAGGATGTCGACGGGCAGGCGGGTGAGGTACCGCAGCGACGAATAGCCGGTGCCGAAGTCGTCGAGCGCCACCCTGACGCCGCGGGCCCGCAGCCGCTCCAGCTGCGGCACGGCGGACCGGTCGTCCACGAGCGCGCTCTCGGTCATCTCCACGACCAGGGCCCGCGGGTCGAACCGCTCCCGCTCCAGGACCTCGAGGATCTCGTCGGCGAGGGCCGGCCGCTCCAGCTGGATCGGCGACAGGTTGACGCTCAGGTGCAGCGAACGCCCCGGCGGCAGCTCCGCCTGCCACGCGCCGACCTGCCGGCACGCCTCCCGCAGCACCCATCCGCCGATGCCGTGGATGAGTCCGGTCTGCTCCGCGAGCGGGATGAACGCGTCCGGTCCGAGCAGGCCACGCGTCGGGTGCTGCCACCGTACGAGCGCCTCGACGGCCACCAGATCGCCTGACTCGAGCGCGACGATCGGCTGGTACAGCAGCCGCAGCTGACCCGCGTCGGCCGCCCGCGCCAGGTCGTCGGCGAGCGCCGTCCCGGCCTGCTCGGCGTCCACGGCGTCGGCGGTGTACTCCACCCAGCTGGGCGTGCCGCGGCGCTTGGCGGCGTACATGGCGAGGTCGGCACGGTGCAGCAGCTCGTTGGGGTCGACGCTGCCGGCGCCGGGCCCGCTGCGCTGGGCGACCGCGATGCCGATGCTGGCGCGCAGCTCCAGGCGGTGCCCGGACAGGTTCACCGGTGCCCGGCAGGCGGCCAGGATCCGCTCCGCGACCTGGGTCGCCTCCTCGGCGCAGCCCGGCAGCACGACCGCGAACTCGTCGCCGCCGAGGCGGGCCGGCACGTCGGCGTCGCGGACGGTACGCCGCAGCACGTCCGCGAACGCCACCAGCATCTGGTCGCCGACCTCGTGGCCGTAGCCGTCGTTGACCTGCTTGAAGCCGTTGAGGTCGATGAGCAGCACCGCGACCGGCGCACCCGTGCGGCGGTGCCGGTCCACGGCGGCCGTCAGCGCGCCCCGCAGCTGGATGCGGTTGGCGAGGCCGGTCAGGCTGTCGGTGACGACGAGGGTGTAGTTCTCCCGTGACGCGAGCACCTGCCGGGCCGCGACGCCGACCGTCATGACCAGCGCGCCGAGGACCAGGCCCAGCCACGGGAACAGGCCGGCCTTCGCGGCGGCGACGACGAGCAGGGCGAAGCCGCCGGCCAGGGCGGCGTACGGCAGCCAGGCGTTGCGGCGCAGCCGGCGCCCCGCCGCGGCGCAGCCGACGGTCTCCTGGCGCACGGTGGAGGCGAGCAGGATCAGGAACATCGGCAGGTGTAGCGCCGTCGGCACGACCGCGTCGTGCAGCGCGCCGTCGTGGACCATCGTGTACAGGAAGACCGTGTCGACGACGAGGTAGCCGGCGGTCCCGGCCAGCATCAGCACCAGCGGCCCGCGGGCCGGGACGGCGGAGCCGCGCAGCAGGACGGTGCCGACCCCCACGAGCAGCACGACGTCGCCGACGGCGAACAGCACCGCCCCGAGCCGCAGCGGGTCGAGCAGGCCGCCCGCCTGCAGCGCCGGGCCGAGCACCAGGTACCACATGAGCATCGCGCCGGCACCGAGGACGGTCGCGACGTCCATCCCGAGCTTCCACCGCGCCCGCCGGTCCATCGGCTCCGCGGCGAAGCTGAGCAGCCCCAGCAGCAGCACCGGCACCGCCAGGGTCCGCAGCGCCACGGCGGCGACCGTCGCCACGCCCCAGCTCCGGTCGTGGGTGTTGAACGCGACCGAGAACCCGACGCCGGCGATGATGAGCAGCGCGAGCGCGGGACTGGTGAACCGGTACGGGCGCTTGGCGGCCGCCGACAACCGCCGGCTGAACGCGACACGCAGGTGCAGGCCGAGCGCGACGGTCTCCAGGGCGCAGATCGAGATCCCGGCCGCCTGCGTGTTGTACAGGTCGGTGAACCGGAACACCACCAGCCCGACGAAGAGCAGGCACACCACTCTCGTCACGTTCGACACACCCATCGCACCGCCCCGGATCGCACACGTCCGGTCCCTTATCGGAGCGGGCCGCGGCGATCTGAGCGCTTCCCGGCTCCCGTCGCGACCTGTCCCTTCGCGGCCTTTCTCTTCGCGGTCTCTCCCTTCGCGGCCTATTCCTTCGCGGCGCGGCCGAGGCGGACGGCGGAGATGAGGAAGAAGACGGCGCCGGGGATGGCGTAGCCGATCGCGTTCGTCAGCGCCGGGTCGTCCGCGGCGGCGCCGGCGATGAACGACCCGCCGGCGAGCACCGAGATGCCACCGCTGATGATCATCGGCCACTGGCCGCCCATGCGGCGGCGGGTGACCCCCACGGCGAGCTGCACCAGTCCGGCCACGACCGCCCACGCACCCCAGACGCGCAGGACCGCCGGGATGCCGTCCGCGCCGGCGAAGACGAGGCCGGCGGCGGCGAGCAGGCTGACGGCGACGTTCACGTACAGCAGCGCGGGCGATCCGGTGCCGCGCGACGCCCGCGCGTCGACGATTGCCGCACCCACGTCGAACAGCGGGTAGAGCACCAGCAGCGTCCTGGCGAGCGGGCCGAGGTGCTCGGCGGTCGTGAACATCACGAGGGCCCAGACGATGGCGAACGCGAAGCGGACGAAGTACAGCCTCCGTAGGGCGGACGCCGTCGCCGAGATGCCGGGCGCGGTGAGGGTGGTCATGACGCTTCCTCCAGCAGGAGAACGAACGTTCTGTCTTGGGCCAGAGTGCAGCCTTCGCCGAGGCATGTCAAGACCGAACGTTCTATCTCTAAGATGGACCCCATGGCACTGGGCGGAGTTTCCGAGGCACGGCAGCGGCTCCTGGTCACCGCGGCCGGGATCTTCTACCGGGAAGGCATCCACTCGGTCGGCGTCGACCGGATCATCGGCGAGGCGAAGGTGACCCGGGCCACGTTCTACCGGCACTTCCCCGGCAAGGAGGATCTCGTCCTCGCCTACCTGCAGGCGGCCGACCAGCAGATCCGGGGGCAGGTGGACGCGGCCCTGACCGCCGGCCTCCCGGCCCCCGACGCGCTCCGCGCCGTCGCGGCGTCGATCGCCGAGGGCATCCGGTCAGACGGCTTCCGCGGCTGCGCCTTCCTGAACGCCGTGGCCGAGTACCCGGACCCCGGCCACCCGGTGCACCAGGCCGTCCTGGCACACCGGCAGTGGTTCCTCGACACGGTCACCGCCCTGGTCGGCAGCGATCCTCGCGCGCAGCGGTTCGTCATGCTCCGCGACGGCGCCATGGCGGCCGGCTGCCTGTCCGACCGCGACCTGGTCTGCGAGACCTTCCTCAGCGGCGTCGACGACCTCATCCGGTCCGGCGTGGGCGGTTCATGAGCGCAGCGCCCGCCCCGGGTACGCGTCCGGGAGCAGCTCGCCGTCGCGGATGACGGGCTCGCCGTTGACCAGCAGGTGCCGGACACCGTGCGACGGTGCCGTCGAGGCGAGCACCGTCGCCTGATCCGTGACCCGCTCCGGGTCCAGCACGACGACGTCGGCGTCCGCGCCGATGCCGAGGTGCCCCTTGCGCCGGGCGGCGGGCGCGTGCGCGTCGAGCAGCCGGGCCGGCAGGTAGGAGCAGCGCCGGAACGCCTCCGGCCAGTCCCAGCTCCCGGTCTCCCGCACGAACCGCCGCAGCGCCTTCGCGAACGTGCCGGCCGTGCGCGGGTGGGTCGCGCCTTCCGGCAGCGGCCACTGCCGCGTGTCGCGGGTGCCGTCGGTGAACGTCACCGGCAGCGCGTCGCTGGCCACGATCGTGCCCGGGTCGGCGAACGTGCCCTCCAGCAGCGCACGGTCCGACGGATCCGACTCGTCGAGGATCTCGATGAGGCACAGCGCGCCGGGCGTGGCCGCCCTGACCTCCCGCAACCGTGCGGCGTCGGCGATCCGTTCGCCGGACGGCAGCAGCACCAGGTTGTGCGGCTTGAGCCCCCACACGTGCAGCCGTTCGGGGGCGAGGAACGCGGCACCGATGCCCGTGCACGCGGTGCCGTACGGGTACGCCTCGTACGTCACCCGCGAACCCGCCGCCACCGCCGCGTGGATCGTGCCGAGCGCCCGCTCCACGTGCCGCCCCGAGGTGCTGTTGACGTGGCAGTAGTGCATCGCGACCCCGGTCTCCGCGGCGGCCGCGGTCACCTCGTCCGCGCCGTCGACGAGCACGTCCGGGTCGGCCTCGATCAGGTTCCGCACGTGCGCGAACACCGGCACCCCGTTGGCCCCGGCGAGCCGGGCGACGTGCAGGAACTCGCTGGGCTCGGCCCGCGGCGTGTACCCGATCGGCACCCCGATGCCCAGCGCGCCGTCGGCGAGCTCGCCCGACAGCAGGTCCAGCCACCGGTCACGCTGTACCGGCGACGACGACGCCTGCCAATGCTCGTTGCCCATCAGCGCCAGCACGCCGGCCAGGTCCGGCACCGGCTCGACCCCGGCGAGCACGAGCCCCCGGGCCGCCGCCCACGACGCGGAGTACCCGTAGTTCAACGGCCGCCCCTCCTCGGCGGCCCGCTGGAGCGCGACGGCCACCGGCATCAGCCCGATCTCGAGGTCCAGCGCCGTGGTCACACCGTCGAACGCCTGCAGCCGCTGCCCGGCGATCGTGTTGACGTGGCTGTGCACGTCGACGAACCCCGGCCCGACGACCAGCCCGGTCGCGTCCACGACGACGGCGCCCTCGCTCACGGTGGCGGCGTCGGCGATCGAGCCGTCGCGCACGAGCAGGTCGCGGACCTCGTCGGTCCCCGCCCCCGGGTCGATGACACGCCCACCACGAATCACGATCTCGGTCATGCGCCCCACCCTAGAACCGCCGGCGTCATCGAGGTTGGTGACCGGCGACAGTTCCGCTCCCCCGCGTTCGTACCGCCGCACCGACCTTCACGACATCCACCCATCTCGGCCACCCGTTCCACCGCCCGCGGCCGGTAGCGTCGCGGCATGGTGGACCTCGCGCTCATCGCATTGATCGCCCTGATCGCCACGTACGCCGGCGCGGTCGCGACCGTCACCCGGCTGCGTCCCGCCGGCGCCCGCAGGGCCCTCCTCGAAGGCGCCGCCACAACCACCGGCGTCGCCGCGTGCTTCGCGCTCATGCTGGCCCTCGCCCGCGTCTGGCTGCCGGGCACGATCATCGTCGCCACCCTCCTCGCCGGCGCCGTCCTTCACCGCACCCTCGTCCGCGACCTCGGCCCGGCCCGCGCGTCCGCCGCCGCGACCGCCGGCGGCCTGCTGATCGGCGCGAGCTTCCTGTTCGTGTCGTACCTGGCCGTCATGGCCCTGATCGGCGCCGCCGGCGTGTACCTCGTCCTGCGCCTGTGGCTGCGAACCCGGCCCGCGCTCCTGGTCCTGGGCGGCACCCTCGGCACCCTGCTCGCCGCCTCCGCGGGCGTCTTCGCGCTCGCCCTGTCCACCATGTGACGCCCCGCTCACACCACCCGGTCGCCGTCCTCCAGGTACACCGTCACGCCCTCCGCCACCGCCGCGACAGCAGCAACGACCCGCCGGGCAATCAACGCCGACAACCGTTCGGCGGCTTCAGGCACCAGGTCGCGCTGGTACCAGGTGCCTTGCTTGCCCCCGAGGTGGGCCGGGTCGGCCTCCTGCTCAGCCAGTGAGGCGTCGTACCGGTCGGTGAACTGGTCGAAGAAGTCGTCGCCGCGGTCGGAAACCGAGGCAGCGAAATACGCCCGGTTCGCCAAATCGAAGGCCAGGACCGCCGGGGCAAGACCGGCATCCAACCGTTTCAGCTCGGGCATTGTCCGACCTTACCGGCTGCTTGATTCCGCAATCATGGAGGCCGTCCCCGATGCCATTGCCGGATCGGACGGAGACCCGCCGGAGGATTTCCTCCGGCGGGTCCGGGCCGTTCGTTCACGTGACGACGGCCGGTATCAGCACCAGCCCTTGACGGCCGGGGCACTCTGGATGGAGCCGGAGACGGCGTACACCGTCGTGCGGCAGTCCGAGCCCCCGGTCACGGTCGTGGCGGTCACCTCGGCGGTGCCTGCCTGCGCCGGCACGGTGAACTGCCGGTCGACGTAGTAGGCGCGGTACATCTGGCCCCAGCGGGGGTCGTTGTACTGCTCCCAGTACTGCCGGGTGATGACGACCCGGAAGGAGGTCTCCTCCACGGAGTTGTCCTTGAAGCCGATCACCGTGGTGCCGTCATCCGCCCTGGAGATGGTTCGCACGTCGGTCGGGGCGGCGAGGGTGGCGGTGTACGTCCTGCAGCCCAGCTGCGGGTTGCCGGGGTTCGCGGCGCCGGCGGGCACGACGCTGATCGCCCACGCGCACACCTGGTGGGTGCCGAGACCCGCCGGGACGTTGGCGTCGAAGCCGCGGTAGGAGCCGTAGGCCGGGTACGCGGCGGCGACGTCCGGGCGGTACGTGTTGGCGCTGAGGGTCTGCTTCCACGCGCCGTCGATGTAGATGTCGACGATGAGCGGCGCGCTGCCGCTGTCCCGGTCGATGCCCCAGCCGGTGACCCGCACGGCATTGCCGACGTACGTGACCGTGTCGAGCGTGCCGTGCACGGGGATGTCCCGCACCACCGGTTCGCCGTCGCCGCCGCCGTCACCGCACGCCGGCGGTGGCACCGGAACGTTGCACATCGGCGTGGCGCTGGCCGGGCTGGACGGTAAGACGATCGCGCTGAACAAACCGGCCAGCGCCACCGCGCCGACCTGAAGAAGTCGTCGTTTCACTGCTCTTTCTCCTCTGTACGAGGTCATCTCTGCTGATGACGAGAGGAATGTAGAAATACGCAGCCGCCGCCGATTCAATTCATCGCGGACCGTGGCACGAACTAGGGAGAGGCCCGAGCGCACGGGACAATGTCCAGGACACAATTCGGGACGACCGTCCCTGGCCGCCCGGGACAATTTGCTGATTCAATTCGCCGACAATTGCGCGGCAATTCGTCTGCAATTCTGTCCACGAATCAGCGCGGAATGGCCGGTGGTCCGGCCCCTGGGCGCCGGCGGCGGTGGCAGGCACCCCCTCCGATGAAAGTTTCGCCGGGTTTCCAGCGGATTCGCCCGCCCACCTTGCCGAAAAGGTTTTCGGGGCGCACCGTGGCGGAGTCCATTGATGAAAGGGGATGTGATGCGGCTTCAACGGTACCGGGGCCTCGTGCTCGTCGCCGCCACGGTCGGCCTCGTCGCGGGCGGCGCGGTGGTCGCCGGCACGTCGGCCGGTGCGGCCGTCGCGGGCTGCCGGGTGACGTACACGATCAGCTCGCAGTGGCAGGGCGGGTTCGGGGCCGACGTGGCGGTCACCAACCTCGGCGACCCGATCAACGGCTGGACGCTGACGTGGAGCTTCTCCCCCGGGCAGAGCGTCACGCAGGCCTGGAACGCGACCGTGACGCAGACCGGCACCAGCGTCTCGGCGGTGAACGCCGGCTACAACGGCGCGCTCGGCACCGGCGCGAGCACGTCGTTCGGCTTCAACGGCGCGTGGAGCGGCTCGAACCCGGTGCCCGCCACGTTCCGGCTCAACAATGTGCTGTGCACCGGCACCGCCGGCCCGACCACGAGCGCCTCACCGACCAGGTCGGCGTCGCCGAGCGCCTCCAGTACACCCGGAAACCCCGGCACACCGGGCACGAAGACGGTGCGGGTGTTCTGGCTCAAGCCGACCGACGTCGCGTTCGACCAGCGCTACCCGGACGGCATCGCGAACGTGATGCGCGAGGCGCAGCGCTACTACCGCCAGGAGCTCGGCAAGACGTTCGCCCTCAACGCCACGGTCGTCGAGACGGTCAACGGCGAGCACGACACCAACTGGTACATCAACACCAACTGCGACCCGAACGGCGACCGCTACTGGTGCGTCGTGTTCAACATGCAGGCCGAGCTGCGGCGCCGGTTCAGCCTCGCCAACCCCGACAACCGCTGGCTGATCGTCGGCGAGATCAGCGCCGAGGACGTCGGCAAGTCCGGCGGCGGCGCCAGCCCCGGCTGGGTCCTGCTCTCCGGCCACGACGCGGACGGCGGCGCCGGCCGCAACGGCCCGATGAACCGCTGGTACGGCGGGATGGTCCACGAGCTCGGCCACGGTTTCGGCCTGCCGGACTCGAGCTCCACGGACGGCACCCCGATGTCCGCGTCGTTCTACAACTACCCGAACACGCACTTCAGCCAGGCCCAGAAGAACGCCATCCTGGCCGGCCCGTACGGCAGCTTCCTGAGCTGACCACCGCCGTCGCGGATCCCCTGCCCGTTCGGGGATCCGCGGCGGCGAAATCCCCCCAGCGACGTAGAATGAAGACCTCATGATCGTCTTCGAGGACTAGATGCGCCGGCGCTGGCTGTTCGCCGACCAGCTCGGGCCGCACTTCCTCGACGGCCCGCGGCAGCCGGTGCTGCTCGTCGAGGCGAAGTCCGTGTTCCGCCGCAGGGTGTTCCACCGGCAGAAGGCGCATCTGGTCCTGACCGCGCTCCGGCACCGGGCCGCCGAGCTCGCGGGCCGGGCCACGTTCGTCCAGGCCGAGACGTACGGTGCGGCGCTGCGTCGCGTCGACGGGCCGATCGACGCGTGCCATCCGACCTCCCGGCCCGCCCGCGAGCTGCTGCGCCGGCACCCGCGGGTCGAGGTGCTGCCGCCGCGCGGGTTCGCCACCGCGCCGGAGGAGTTCATGGCGTGGGCGCACGGCCGGCACACGCTCCGGCTGGAGGACTTCTACCGGGACGCGCGGACCCGGCTCGGCGTGCTGATGGACGCCGACGAGCCGATCGGCGGCCGGTGGAACTACGACTCCGACAATCGGCTACCCGCGCCGAAGGGTCAGCCGGCGCTGCCGGTACCGGAGCCGCCAATGCCGGACGAGGACGACATCGACGCGCAGGTGCGGCGCGACCTCGACGCGTGGCAGGCGGACGGCGTGCGGTTCGTCGGGCAGGACGGCCCGCGACTGTTCCCGGCGACCCGCGCCGAGGCGCTCGACCGGCTGCGGCACTTCATCGAGCATCGACTGGCTGACTTCGGCCCGTACGAGGACGCGATGCTCGCCGGCGACCCGTGGATGGCGCGCAGCACGCTGTCGTCGTCGCTCAACCTCGGCCTGCTCGACCCGATGGAGGTCGTCGCCGCCGCCGAGCAGGCGTACCGCTCCGGTGCCGCGCCGGCGGCCAGCGTCGAGGGCTTCACCCGGCAGATCATCGGCTGGCGTGACTACGTCTGGCACCTGTACTGGTACCGCGGCGCCGGCTACCCGCGCTCGAACGCGCTGCGGGCGACCCGGCCGCTGCCCCGGTGGTTCGCCGAGCTGGACGCGGACGCCGTCCAGGCCCGGTGCCTCGCCGACGTGCTCGCCGGCGTCCGCGACCGGGCCTGGGTCCATCACATCCCACGGCTCATGGTGCTGGGCAACTACGCGCTCCAGCGGGGCTGGCGCCCGTCGGCGGTCGCCGACTGGTTCCACCGGTGCTTCGTCGACGGCTACGCGTGGGTCATGACCGCCAACGTGATCGGCATGAGCCAGTACGCGGACGGCGGCGCGATGACCACCAAGCCGTACGCGGCCGGCGGCGCGTACCTCGACCGGATGAGCGACTACTGCCACGGCTGCCGCTACAACCCCCGCCACCGCCTCGGCCCCGACGCCTGCCCGTACACCGCCGGCTACTGGGCGCTGCTCGACCGCACCCGCGATTCCCTGACCGGCAACCACCGCATGGCCCAGCCGCTGAAGGGCCTGCAACGCCTGCCCGACCTGGAGGCCGTCGTCGCCCAGGAACACGCCCGCGGCTCCCGCGCCCCCTGAGGTCACCGGCCGCGCTCAGTCCGGAATGTTCAGAAAGTCCATGGCCCAACGCGTCCACTGTCCGTACGGGTTACACGGGTACACGTCGATCCCGGTGCCCCAAAAGCCATTGGGGTCCACGGTGTCCAGGCACATGCCGGGATACTCGATGGCCTCCCACTGTTCCTGGTTCGCGGGGTGCCGCCAGCCCTGACCGGCCTGTCCGCAGGCCTCGGCCCACACGGCGCGGGACGGGGAGCCCGGACTCGCGATCCCGTTGACGTTGTAGGTCAGGCACTTGTTCGTGGCCTTGTTGCGGAACCGCCGGTTGTTGTCGGGCTGCCCGGCGAAGCCCTCCTGGCTGAACGCCTGGTACTGCACCTGCGGCTGCTCGGACGCCGCCCGGCACCGGTAGGTCTGGACATTGGCGCGCACGTTGCCGGCCGTCTCGGCCTGAATGTCGACGCACCAGGTCCTGACATTCTCGGCCCAGCCCCTGAACTGGTAGTACACGACATTCGGCGAGGCGCCCGCAGGCGCCGCACCCAGGGCGATCGACAACGCCATGGCCACGGTCGCCACGACGCCGAAGCTGCTACGTCTGAACAAGCTCCACCATCCTCGAGTCGATGGAGCCAGACGCTATACGTGCACACTCTTCGATGGCTCTCCGCTCACTGGCACCGCTGCGGCCATGTGCGGGCTGGTGGTTACCTGAGCGTGCAGGTGAGGGCGGTCACGGGCTGGTTCTGGCCGGTGACGACCATGCCCCAGCTGGTGGTGCCGGCGGGTGGGATGACGGCGTTGTAGGGCTGGTTCGTCGCGGTGACCCGGGTGCCGGACTGGGTGGTGACGGCGTTCCAGGAGCTGGCGATGCGTTGGGTGCCGGGGAACGTGAACGCCGTGGTCCAGCCGGTCGATGCGGTGGTGCCGGTGTTGCGGACGGTCACCTCGGCCTGGTAGCCGTCGTTCCACGAGCCGGTGACGGCGACGGTCGCGGTGCAACCACCGGCGGACCCTGAGGCAGACCCAGAAGGAGACCCAGAAGCAGACGAGGAAGGTGACCGCGAGGCCGACGGGGACACCGACCTGGACGGCGAGACCGAGACCGACGGTGAGACCGAGACGGAAGTCGAGACCGACGGTGACGCGCCCGTCGTGGTGTACGTCGCCTTGGTGTACGCCGAGCCGCACTGGGCCGAGCAGGTGTCCGGCAGGGCGAAGCTGTACTCGCGGCCGCCGAACAGCGGTGCGTCGGCCGCGTCCCTGACCCGGATGCGGAACTGGGTGCCGCCGGAGGTGGTGCCGCCGATCACGAACGACTGGCCCATGTCGCCGTTGGGCTGGGCCGCCCGCCAGGCGCCGTCGGCGTAGTACTCGACGCCGTGGATGCCGTTGGGGAGGCGGGAGACGGCGATCGCCGGCCACCAGCGCTGCGCGCCGCTGAGGAAGCCGATCTGGATGTCGCCGGAGTAGGCGGGCGCCGGGATGAAGTTCCAGGCGACGTGCCGGTTGTTCCAATGGTTCGGGTACAGGTCGCCGAGGGTGGAGCCGTTCTTCGAGAAGCGGTTCAGCGACGCCTTGGACAGGTCCAGGTGGTACGGGTCGTCGCGGCACCAGGCGTTCGTGTCGGCGCAGCTGTCGGCGACCAGCATGTTCAGCACGCCGCCGTTGTAGGCGTCGGACGTCCAGGATCCGTTGCGGCAGAACGGCTGGCCGAGGGCGCCGTCGTTGGTGCCGGTGCAGTAGTCGGCGATCTTCACCTGGACCCAGCGCCCGCAGTTGCGGCCGTTGTCCCACACGCCCATCTTGTCGGCCATCGCGGGTGGCACCGGCCGGGTGTTGTAGCTGCCGTCGCCGGGGGTGTCGAAGACGTTCAGCGCGACGAAGTCCTGCGTCTCCAGCTCCGCCTGCGGCAGCCCGCAGCCACCGTACGGCGAGCCGAGCCCGTCGAAGTACGTCGCGTTGCCGGTCACCGGCGTGGCCGGCGGCGGTACCGTCGCCTCGGCGGAGGGCAGCTGCAGGTACGCCACGAGCAGGGCGGCGCACGCGCCGGCGGCACCGAGTACGGCGAGCCTCTTCGTCATGGCGCACACGCTTGCGCCGCCCGCAGCCGGCCGTCAACGGTGGCCGGCCCGCGCGCCGCGTTGACCTGGGCGCGCTGGCGAAACTTCCACACGGCCCGGCCGGAAAATCTTGTTAGCATCGATCGAATGACAACGGGGAGAATCTTGCTCGTCGGCGCGCTGCTGGGCGCGCTCATGAGCCCGGCGCCCGCCCAGGCGGCGCCGAGTTACACGTTCACCGCCGAGGACGTCGGATTCATCGACGGCGGTGACCAGACCGGTGCGGCCGCCCGGATCGCCGCGATGGACGACTACGTCGGCGCCAAGACCCCGATCGTGCGCCTCGATCTCTTCTGGGACGACGTGCAGGCCTGCGCGACGTGCCCGCCCCAGTGGGCCCGGCTCGACGCGCTGGTCGGCGCGGCCGCCGCGCGCGGCGTGCGGGTGCTGCTGATCCTCGACTACAGCACGAGCTGGGCCAACGGCGGCCGGCCCGGCAACTGGTTCCCGACCGACGACCGCGCCTGGGCCGGCATCGTCGAGGCCGCCGTCGCGCACTTCGGTGACCGGGTGCAGGCCTACGAGGTCTGGAACGAACCCAACATCACGGCGTTCGGCAACTACGGCGACAACAGCGTCGACGTCCGGGCCCGTCGCTACTGGGAGCTGGCCCGGATCGCGTACCAGAAGGTCAAGGCCGGCTGCCCGTCCTGCGTCGTGCTGGCCGGCGGCTCCGCGTTCGGCGACGTCGTCACCGTGAACAACCAGACGGTCAACGACAACGAGGCCGGCGACTGGCTCGAATGGGCCTACAACCACGGCTTCGGCGACACATTCGACGCCGTCGCGTACCACCCGTACCCGGACTGGGGCGGCGGCAACCGGCCCACGTACGCCCCGGAGCCGTGCACCGCGAACTGGTACCGGTGGTGGTCCGGCTTCGGCCCCGACGACGCCGCCTGCGGCGGCCTGGCCTACCTGCGCGACGTGATGGTCCGGCACGGCGGCGCGGCGAAGAAGATCTGGGCCACCGAGTTCGGCTTCCCCACCGCGGGTTCCCGCGCGCCGGTGGCGCCGGAGCTCGTCCGCGACGCCCTGGAGGAGGGCATCCGGTCGTGGCGGGTGCGCGACTACACCGGGCCGCTGTTCCTGTACTCGTTCCAGGACCTCCCGCGTACCGCGCAGGTGTGCGTGAACAGCCCCGCCGACGGTGAGTGCCACTTCGGCCTGCGCGACGCCGACGGCAGCCCCAAGGAGCCGATGTACACCGACGTGCGCACCGCCCTCATCGGCGGCGCGTGGCCGGCGGCCCTGTCACCGGGCCGCTCGCTGTTCCGCGGCTCCGCCCTGTTCTCCGGCGGCGGCCGTTTCACGCTCTGGCTGCAGGGCGACGGCAATCTCGTCATGTACGACCGCGGCGTGCCGTACTGGGTGCGCGGCGGCCTCAAGGGGTACCGGCTGACCAACCAGCACGACGGCAACCTGGTCCTCTACGACCACGCCGGCAGCCCGCTGTGGGCGTCCGGCACCAGCGGACGCGGCGACGCCACGCTGTGGATGCAGGACGACGGCAACCTGGTGCTCTACCCGCACGCGGGCGGCCCACCCTGGGCGAGCGGCACCGTGCGCCCCTGAAGGCGGGTCGTCGCGGCCGCACCGGTGCCGCCGGCCTCGCCTGGATGCGCGCCACCGCGCCGTAGCGGCCTCGTGTATCGCTGCCTGTATCGGTCGCCGTGTCCATGAGAACCCTGTCTCCGGGCGGACCGCGGTGATGTGATCGGCGCACCCGAGGATGGAGGTCGCTGTGATGGGTCGTGGGAAACGGCTGCGGCGGTTCGCGGTCAGGCAGCTGGCGGCGGTGCTGCTCGCGACGGCCGGGCTCGTCGTCGTGTCGGTCACGCCGGCGCACGCGCTGTACAAGCTCAACCAGAGCTTCGAGAACCGCGACGACGGCGCCTGGTACTGGGGCCTGGTCGGCCAGGGCTCCGGCGAGTGGTACACGGGGCAGTGCGCGCAGGCCCTGACCGGCTGCGGCGGCGTGCTCCTGGGCCACGGCCCGACCGGCTGGACCACCCTGTACACCACCGTCCGCCTCGGCGCGCTGGACTATGGCTGGTGCTCGATCGGCTACTCCGCGCGCCGCTGGAACTCGGCGGTCGCGCCGACCGCCCGGCTGGAGGTCCTCAGGCCGGACTACACGTACATCAGCCTCACCGACAAGACGCTGACCAATGCGTGGACGTACGTCGGCACCGGCTTCTACCAGTACGGGGCACGCGACGTGATCATCAGGATCACCTTGCCCGCGTCCGCCTCGGGCGGCTCCGTCGGCATCAACGTGGACGACCTCACCATCGACTGCCGGGTCCTGATCGAGGGCCGCGGCTGACACGCGGTCACATGGCGTCGAGCTCCGCGATGGCCTCGCGGAGCCGGGCCTCGCCGGCTGCGGCCTCTGCCCGGACCTCGACTGCCAGGCGCCGGGCCACGTTCGCGGCCAGCGCGGCCAGCTTGCCGGCAAGGCTTTCGAGTTCCCGGGCGCCGGCCGAGGTCGCGATGGCGCGGGCGCTGGTGACGTGGATCCGGACCGCCTCCTGCCACCACTGGATGCTCCGCTCCGGCATGTCCAGATCCGCGTAGCGGTCGCCGACGAGTTCGTAGACATAGGCGGAGCGGGAGGCGACCTGCAACCCATCCGCCGGCCTCGACGACCCTGGTGCGCGACTCGGCCAGCTCCTGGTGGGCCGGTCCGTGCCACGGTGGGCGGCGGCGACGGTGCTGGACACCTCCGCTGTCGCGCTGCTCGGCGCCTACCTGCCGCTGGACTCCGTGGTGGGCACCGCCGCGTGGGCGGCGGCGACCGCCGGCTTCACCGGCTGCGCGGCCGAGCTGCTCCGCGCCCGGCGGATCACGGGGTAAGGACGGACGCGAACCCGCGGCGAGGACAGCGCAAGGTGGGCGCGGGACCTCGCCCACCTTGCGCCGGTCATGGGGTGAGGTCGGCGCGGCGGCGGGCGCGGAAGTCGCGGACCTTGCGCCGGTTGCCGCACTCCGACATCTGGCACCAGACACCCTTGCGGTTGCGGGCGTGGTCGTAGAAGGCCCAGCGGCAGTCCTCGGCGGGGCATAGCTTGAGCCGCTCCCAGGTGCCGTCGAAGGCGGCGACCGCCACGACCGCCAGCAGCCGGGCGGCGAGCGGGTCGGTGGCGTCCTCCCCCGCCGTGAGCCGCGCGGACTGGCCGCCGAGGCGCAGCCGCAGTGGCTGGGCGGCGGCGATCGCGTCCAGGGCGGCCGGGTCGCCGTCGATCGCGTCGCGCAGCGCCGTGCGCAGTGCTACGGCCTCGCTCAGGGCGGGATGCGACACCTCGGGCAGGTGCTGCCGGCACCACGCGGCGAGGCCCGCGGCGTCGGCGAGCTGGTCGGTGCCGTGCTCCAGGTCGAGCGTGTTGGCGAAGGACCGCACGATCTCCAGGGCTCCGGGTGCCTCCTGTGGTTTCATTGCGTCGCCTCCGGTAACCGGTAAACTGTTTTAAAGGTTACATCATCGAGGTGCGGACGGAGTGACGCCATGGCAGCGCAGACCTCATCGAGCCCTCCGGTCACGGTCGCGGCGGCACGCGGGCCCGAGCCGGCCCGGCGCGGGCAGGGCCGGCTGGCGGGTTACGCGGCGGTGGTCGTGGCGGCGGCGCTGTGGGGGTTCGGCGGGACCGTCGCCAGCCGCCTCTTCGACGCCGGCGTCGACCCCCTCGAACTCGTCGCGACCCGCACGTTCATCACCCTCGCCGGGCTGGCGCTGCTGGTCGCCGCCGGTCGCGCCACCCGCCGGCAGGACCGGCAGGACCGGCAGGCGGCGCCGGAGCGGGCCGGCTGGGCCGTGACCGTCGGGTTCGGCGTGTCGGTGGCGGTGGCCAACGGCTGCCTGTTCCTGGCGATCCAGCACCTGCCGGTCGCGGTGGCGATGGTGCTGCAGAACCTGGCCCCGGCCCTCGTGGTGGGCTGGCTGATCGTGCTCGGGCGGCGGCGGATGAGCCTGCCCCTCACCCTCGGCCTCGCCGCGGCGCTGCTCGGCGTGGCGCTGGTCGTGCGGCTGCCGGAGACCTCCTGGGGGCAGCTGGACCTGGTCGGCATCGGCTTCGGCCTGGCCACGGCGGCGGGCGTCGCGGCGTTCTCGGTGCTCGGCAGCGCGGCGACGCGCGCGCACGGCGCGCTGCGCGCCAACGTGTACGCCTTCGCCGTGTCCAGCGTGGTGTGGCTGGCGGTGCTGGCGCCGGGCGGCGCGCCCGGCATCACCCGGCACGGCGACCAGTGGCCGGGGATCGTGTTCGTCGGGGTGCTGGGCACGTTGGTGCCGTTCCTGCTGTACGCGTGGGGCACGGCACGGGTCGGCGCACAGGCCGGCGCCGTGAACATCTCGCTGGAGCCGGTGTTCAGCGCGGTGCTCGCCTGGTGGTGGCTGAGCCAGCGGCTGACCGCGATGCAGATCGCCGGCGGCGTCGTGCTGGTCGGCGCCGTCATCGCCCTGCAACACCTGCGGGAGCACCCGGAAAGGGAGCACCCGGAAAGGGAGCACCCGGAAAGGGAGCACCCGGAACACGACCCGCGGGAGCGACCGGATGGCCCCCTGAAGAAGCAGCCGGACGACGACCCCGGTCGCGGCAGATGACCGCGCCGTTACCGGTGTGTTGCCTTTGACGGAAAGCTCCCCCGGCCATCAGGAATCGACAGTCATGGTTGATGCGACTCTGGCTACTGATAGTTATGCTTCGATATCGTTGCGGTGATGCCGCCGTCGACGCTCGGGAGCCTGAAGTTGGAGTCCGATGGAGCTGCGGGTGCTGGGGCCGATGGAGGTCGTCCACGAAGGCCGGCGATGGACCATCTCCAGCACCCGCAGCGGCACGGTGCTGGCCTGCCTGGCGGTCAACAGCGGCCTCGTCGTGCCGGTCGCCGACCTCATCGAGGCGGTGTGGCCCGAGCCGCCACCGACGGCCCGGTCGCAGATCCAGATCTGCGTCTCGCAACTGCGCCGGACGCTCGCCGAGGCGGGTCGCGCTTCGGCCGTGATCACCCGCACCGGCGGGTACCAGCTGCGGATGGCGCCCGAGGAGATCGACGCCCACCGGTTCGGCCAGTTCGTCGACGAGGGTCGCCGGCTGGCCCGGGAAGGGTTCACCGAGGAGGCGCTGGAGCAGCTGCGCGCCGCGGAGGCCATGTGGTTCGGCCCGGCGCTGCCCGGGATCCCGGGCGAGCCGGCCGAGGCGTGGCGGCGGCAGCTGGAGGAGGCCCGCGACACCGCGGTCGAGGAGCGGATCCGGCTGGAGCTGGCCACGGGCCGGCACGAGGAGCTGCTCAGCGAGCTGGAGCGGCTGGCGGTGGTGCACCCGCTGCGGGAGCGCATCCACGCGCATCTCATGCTCGCGCTGTACCGGTGTGACCGTCAGGCCGAGGCGCTGCAGGTGTACCGGCGGGCCCGGCAGCTGCTGGTGGAGCGGCTCGGCGCCGATCCCGGGCCGGAGCTGCAACGGCTGGAGCGGGCGATCCTCACCCAGGATCCGGCGCTGGACCTGCCGCCGACCGCCGGTCCGGTCGCGGCGCTGCGCACACCCGCCGGGGCGCCCGGGCCGCCGCGGCAGCTGCCGATGGACGTCGCCGACTTCACCGGCCGCGAGAAGCTCGTCGAGGAGATCCAGGCGGCGCTGACGGCGCGCCGGGACGACCCGCAGCAGCCGGGCAGCTCACCGGTGGTGGCGATCAGCGGCCCGGGCGGCGTCGGCAAGACCAGCGTCGCGGTGCACGCCGCGCACGGCCTCGCCGACCAGTTCCCCGACGGGCAGCTGTACGCGAACCTCGGCGGGCGGCCCGGCTGGGAACGGGTGCCGGAGGTCCTGGCGCAGTTCCTGCGGGCGCTGGGCACCAGCGGCCCGGCCATCCCGGAGAGCGTCAGCGAGCGCGTCGCCCAGTTCCGCAGCCTGCTCGCCGGGCGGCGGGTGCTGGTGCTGCTGGACAACGCCGCCGACGAGACGCAGGTGCTGCCGCTGCTGGTCAACGCGGCCGGCTCCGCGGCGATCGTCACGTCCCGGGTGCGGCTGACGGCCCTGCCGGGCTCGCACCAGTTCGACGTGCAGGTGCTGTCCGGCCGGCAGAGCGCGTCGCTGCTGTACAGCATCGTCGGGCCGCGCGTCCTCGCCGAGCCCGACGAGGCCGACGAGCTCGCCGCGCTGTGCGGGCACCTCCCGCTGGCCTTGCGGATCGCCGGCGCCCGGCTGGCGTCCCGGCCGCACTGGCGGGTCGAGCGGCTGGTCAGCCGGCTGCGGGACGAGGCCCAGCTGCTCGACGAGCTCGTCCACCGGGACCTGTGTGTCCGCGGCACGCTGCGGCTGAGCTACGACAGCCTGCCGCCGGAGACCCGGCGGCTGCTGCGCCGGCTCAGCGTGCTGCCCGGCGACGACTTCCCCGCCTGGATCGCGATGCCGCTGCTGGAGGCCGGGCACGACGTCGTCGAGGACTCGCTGGAGCGGCTGGTGGACGTCCGCCTGCTGGAGGCGCACGCCGACGAGACGACCGGCGCCGTGCGGTACCGCTTCCACGACCTCGTGCGCGCCTTCGCGCGGGAGCTGCTCGCCACCGAGGAGCCCGACGGCGTCCGCGACGAGCTCGTCCGGCGGGTCGTCGCGGGCTGGCTCACCGCCGCGGAGCTGGCGCACCGCCGCGAGTACGGCGGCGACTACACCATCGTGCACGGCACCGCGCCGCGCTGGCCGTTGCCCGACCCGGTGACCGGGCCGATGCTGGCCCGCCCGATGGAGTGGCTCGAGCTGGAGCGGCTCAACCTCGTCGCCGCGGTCCGCCTCGCCGGCGACGCGGGGCTCACCGAGCACTGCTGGGACCTGGCGTTCACCCTGGTCACGCTGTTCGAGACGCGGGCGTACTACGACGAGTGGGCCGAGACCGCCGGCATCGCGCTGCACGCCGCCCGCCGGGCCGGCGACCGCCGCGGCGAGGCGGTCACGCTGCACTCCCTCGGCACCATGCACATGTTCCTGCGCAACCCGGACCGGGCCGAGCCGAAGCTGCGGCAGGCGCTGCGGCTGCTCGACAGCGTCGACGACCCGCACGCCGCCGCGCTGGTCCGGCGCAACCTCGCCTACCTGGACCGGCTGCGCGGCGACGCGACGGCGGCCCTGGACGGCTACCGGGCGGCGCTGACCGCCCTGCGGCGGGCCGGCGACCTGGTCGCGGAGGCCCACGTGCTGTCCAACCTGGCCCGGGTCCGGCTCAGCCAGGGCGCCCCCGACGAGGCCCGGGAGCTGGTCGAGGAGGCGCTGAGCATCTGCCGGTCGGTCGGGGTGCGGCGGGTGGAGGCGCAGGTGCTGCACCGCGTCGGCGAGGTGTACCTCGACACCGGCGATCTCGGCCGGGCCGCCCAGGCCTTCGAGCAGGTGCTGCACCTGGTCCGCAGCGCCGCCGACCGTACCGGTGAGGCGCACGCCCTGCACGGTCTCGGCACGGTGCACGCGAGGGCCGGGCGGATCGCGCGGGCCCGGGCGACGCTGCAGCGGGCCGTGCAGGTGGCCCAGCGGGTCGCCGAGCCCGTCGTGGAGGGGCAGGCGCTGTACGAGCTGGCCCGGCTGCCCGACCGCGAGCCCGGCGAGGCGTCCGCGCAGCTGGCCGCGGCGCTGGAGATCTTCGACCAGCTCGGGGCCCGCGGCTGGCACGCCCGGGCCGCCCAGGCACTGCGCGACCTGCACGAAGACGCCCCCTGATCCGGACCGGATCCAGGGGGCGCACTGCCCGTGCCGCCCGCTACCGCGGGTGACCGACGACGGCGACGGCCGGACTGCTCCAGCCCGTCTCCGCCCGGACCTGGCCGGGGCCGCGCACGACGGCGGCGGCCGGCAGGACGGCGACCAGCGCGGCGGCGGTCACTGCGAACCGACGAATCATCGGGGCTCTCCTCACGTGGTGCGGACTGCGGTCGCACCGGTTCTACCCGGGCCGCTATCGTTTCGCTTTCGCCGCGCCTTCGCCGTCGTGCCGCCCCGCCGGATAGCCGCGGGATAACCGGCCGAATAGGGCGCGGGCACAACCTCCTTGCGAACGACGCGAACACGCGAATGACGCCGAAACACGCGACTACGCGACAACGCGACAGACAGCCGACGCGAGGAGATGGCAGATGACGATCGTCGAACAGCCCGCCCGCCGCACGACGGCGCAGCTCCCGCCCGCCGGGAGCATCGAAGGGCTGCAGCTGGTCGAGGTGCTCACCGGGGTGGCACTCGACACCCTGCGGGAGGTGACCAGCGCCCGGCCCGGCCCGGTCACCGCGGGCGGGCCCGCCGCCGTACGTGAGGCCGCCGGGCGGCTGCTCGCCGGGCCGCTGCTGCCCGAGGAGCCGGGCGACCCGGTCGAGACGTTCCGGCGGTTCGTGCGCGAGTTCGCGACCTGGTCCGTCGACATCAGCCACCCCGCCGCAGTGGCCCGCATGCAGTGCCCGCCGACCCCGGTCGCGGCCGCCGCCGAGCTCGTCCTCGGCGTGCTCAACCAGTCGCTGCACGCCTGGGAGGCCGGGCCGTGGGCGCTGGAGCTGGAGCGGTACGTCATCCGCAACCTCTGCGACGTCGTCGGCTACGGCCCGGCGGCCGGCGGCACGATCACCGCCGGCGGCAGCATCTCCAACCTCATGGCGATCCTGACCGCCCGGGACAGCGTGATGCGCCGCGAGTCCGGGGTGGTGCCGTTCTTCGACGGCCTCGGCGGGACGGGCCGCCGGCCGGTCGTGCTGGCCACCGACGCGACCCACTTCTCCATCGGCAAGGCGGTCGGGATCACCGGCATCGGCGAGCAGGCGATCGTGCGGGTGCCCAGCGACGCGCTCGGCCGGCTCGACCCGTCGCAGCTGCAGCGCACGCTGGAGAACCTGCCCGACGACGCCGTGCCGATCGCGGCGATCGCCTGCGTCGGCTCCACCGACCAGGGCTGGGTCGACGACCTGCCCGCCCTGGCCGACGTGTGCGGGCGGTGGGGCGTGTGGCTGCACGCCGACGCGGCGTACGGCGGCGGCGCCCTGTTCTCGCCGCGGCTGCGCGGGCGGCTGGCCGGCCTCGAGCGGGCCGACTCGGTGACGCTGGACCTGCACAAGTTCGGCTGGACCCCGGCGACCTCGGGCATCTTCCTGGTGTCCGACGCGGCGCACCTGGCGCCGCTGTCCGGGCAGACGACCACGACGCTGAACGCCGACGACGACAAGGCCGCCGGTTACATCGGCCTGTACGGGCAGTCGGTGCAGGCGACCCGCCGGGCCGAGGCGTTCAAGATCGCCGTGACGATGGGCGCGCTGGGCCGCGCGGGTATGGCCGAGATGGTCGACGGCTGCCACGACCTTGCCCGGTACGCCGCCGGCCAGGTTGCCGCGCATCCGCGGCTGGAGCTGGCCGCCGAGCCGTCGCTGAGCACCGTGCTGTTCCGGTACCTGCCGGCCGGCGCCGACGGCGACGACGCCCGGCTCGACGCGTTCAACGGTGCGCTGCGCCGGGAGCTGATGGACCGCGGGGTGGTGCTGCTGGCCCGCACCAGGGTCCGCCGCGCCGACGGCAGCCAGCCGGTGTTCCTGAAGATCATGGTGCTGAACCCGGCCACGACACCGCAGGAGATCGACGAGATCCTGGCCGGCATCGTGGCGGTCGCGGACGAGCGTTCCGGCCGCGAGGGGGCGTGAGCGATGACCGCCACCGTGCACCGGCCATCGCCGGACACCGTCGCGACCTCGGCGCCCGAACGGCGGTTCGCGACCACGGACTCCGCGGACAACAGCGTCCGTGACGGGATGCGGCGCCTGCCGGGCGTGCTGCAGCTGCCGCTGACGATGCTCACCGGCCGCCCGTACACGGGACAACGCCGGCTGCAGCTGACGCCCACTGCCCACCTGATCGCGGCGCTGGCCTCCATGGCGGCCGGTCTGGCGCTGAGCGGGGCGGCGCTGGCCCTCGGCGGGTGGTGGCTGTGGCTGCTGCTGCCGGGCTGGGCGAGCACCCTGCACGGCGCCCGCAACCAGCGGATGATGATGTTCCACCAGTGCGCCCACCGCAACATGTGGGCCAGGCGCGGGCCGGACCGGGTGCTGGGCAAGATGATCGCCGGTCTGCTGATGGTGCAGGAGTTCGAGCGGTACAGCACCGAGCACGTCGCCGACCACCACGCGCTGCACCACATGACGCTGCGGGACCCGACCGTGCAGGCGTTCCTGGTGAGCCTGGAGCTGCGCCCCGGCATGACCCGCCAGCAGATGTGGCGGCGGGTGCTGGGCAAGCTCGTCTCGCCGGTGTTCCACGCGCGGTTCCTGTGGGCGCGGGTGCGCTCCTACGCCCACGCCGCCAGCCCGCTCGAACGGGCGCTCACCGTCGCCTGGTACGCGGGGCTGGCCGTGGCGGCGACCCTGCTGGACGGCTGGGCGCTGCTGCTGCTCGGCTGGGTGCTGCCGATGACCCTGTTCTTCCAGGTCAGCAACACGCTGCGGTTGTGCGTCAAGCACACGTTCCCCGGCCGGGACGTCGAGTCCCGCCGCGGCAAGGTGTACTTCGCGAGCCTCACCAACGCCATCTGCATCGGCGAGCCGGTGCCCGCGGCCGGCCTGCGCGGCGGTGCCCGGCTGCGCGCCTGGGCCCGCTGGTGGACGCGGATGCTGCTGGTGCACCTGCCCAGCCGGTACCTCGTGCTCACCGGCGACACGGTGTGCCACGACTTCCACCACCGGCGGCCGATGACCCGCGACTGGGCGAACTACATCTTCGCCCGCCAGGACGACGTGCTGACGGGCCACCAGGGGTGGCCGCCGTACCGCGAGATCTGGGGCATGGTGCCCGCGATCGACCTGGTCTTCGAGTCCCTGTCGCTGGCCGACCCGGACGAGTTCGACCGGGCGCGGCTGGCCGAGGCGAGCGACCGCGAGCTGTTCGCCGCCTTCGACGACTGACTGTCCCCAGAGGATTCCCAAAGGAGCGAACCATGCAGCGACTCGTCATTCTCGGCGTGGCACACAGCGACGCCCACGCTGTGGCCAACCATCTCATCGCGATGCAGCTGCGCGAGCACGGCTTCACCGTCGTCAATCTGGGCGTCTGCACGCCCCTGGCCGACTTCGCCGCGGCCCTGGAGGCCAACCCCACCGCCGAGGCGGTCGTCATCGGCAGCCTCAACGGCCACGCCTACGCCGACCTCGCCGACCTGCCCGCGCTGCGGGCCGCGGGACGGCTGCGCTGCCCGGTCGTGCTCGGCGGGAACCTGACCGTCGGCAGCCACAAGTCCGCCGGCGGCATCGAACGGCTGCGGGGCCTCGGCGTCGACCACATCCTCGAGAACCCGTTCGAGCTGCCGATGGTGCTCGACCTGATCCGCGAGGCCGCGACCGCTGGGAGGGTGGCGGCCGGTGTCTGAGACCGTCGAGTGGGCCGGGATGCGCATCGACCGGTCCACCGCCGCAGACCTGCCACAGTGGCGGGACACCGTCGACGCGCTGCGCACCTCCACCCGGCCGCGGGCCGCCGACGCGCTGCGCGCCGCACACCGCACCGGCCGGCCGATCGCGCAGCCCCGATGCGGGGTCGGCGGCCACGAGGAGATGCTGGAGCTGCTGCGCCGCCTCGAGCCGGCCGGGCCGGGCATGCTGACGGTCACGATCGACTCGTACACCCGGCTCAAGCAGTTCGACCGGGCCGCGCAGGCGCTGCGGGAGGCGCCGGCGGACCTCAACGGCTACCCGCTCACCGTGCACGGCTGGCGGCGCGGCCGGCAGCTGCTGGACGCCGTCGGCGTGCCGCTGGAGGTCCGGCACGGCTCGCCGGACGCCCGGGACCTGTTCGCGGTGGCCCTGGCGGCCGGGTTCACCTCCTTCGAGGGCGGCGGCATCGGGTACAACGTGCCCTACTGCAAGGACGTGCCGTTCGCGACGTCGATGGAGGCGTGGCGGCAGGTCGACGCGGTCTGCGGGGCGCTCGCCGACGACGGCGTGATCGTCGACCGGGAGCTGTTCGGCACCCTGACCGCGGTCCTGGTGCCGCCGTCGATCAGCCTCGCCTGCACGCTGCTGGAGGCGATCGCCGCGGTGCGGGAAGGGGTGCGCTGCCTGTCGATCGCCTACCCGCAGGGCGGCGAGGTGCACCAGGACGTGGCCGCGCTGCGCAGCATCCGTGCGCTCGCCGCGCGGTACCTGCCGCCGCACGTCGCGGTGCACCCGGTGCTGCACGAGTTCATGGGGGTGTTCCCGCGCGGCCGGGGCACCGCCGACGCCCTGATCCTCTACGGCGGCCTGGTCGCCCGGCTCGGCGGCGCCGACAAGATCATCAACAAGACCAACCAGGAGGCGTACGGGATCCCCGACGCCGACGCCAACGCCCTGGGCATCCGTACCGCCCTGATGGGCACCTCGGAGCTGCTGGACTTCGTGGCGCTGGACGAGGCCCGCATCGACGAGGAGATGTCGTGGCTGCAGCGGGAGGTCGCGGAGCTGGTCGACCCGGTGCTGCAGGACGGCGACGTGCCGGCCGGGGTCGCCGGGGCGTTCGCGGCGGGGCGGCTCGACGTGCCGTTCAGCGCGAGCGTCCACGCCCGGTCGCTGGTCGTGCCGGCCCGCGACGCGACCGGCGCGATCCGCTACCGCCGCACCGGCGAGCTGCCGTTCTCCGCGGCCGTGCGGCAGCGCAACGACCGCCTCACCGACACCGGCGCCGGGTCACCGGACCGGTTCATCCAGGCGGTCACCGCCGACATCAACTACTTCCTCCGCGACGAGCCGGCTTCCGTCTGACCACCGAAAGGGTCCTGTGATGAGCTCGCACCGTACGAACGCCGAGGCGACCGCGGCCGACCGGGCGCACGTGTTCCACTCCTGGTCGGCGCAGGGGGCGCTGCGACCGCTGCCGGTGGCCGGCGGGCGCGGCAGCCGCTTCTGGGACCTGGAGGGCAACACCTACCTCGACTTCTCCTCCCAGTTCGTCAACCTCAACATCGGCCACGCGCACCCGAAGGTCGTCGAGGCGATCCAGCGGCAGGCCGCGACGCTGCCCACGATCGCCCCGCACTTCGCCAACGACCAGCGCTCCGAGGCGGCCCGGCTGGTCGCGTCGCACGCCCCGGACGGGCTCACCAAGGTGTTCTTCACCAACGGCGGCGCCGAGTCCAACGAGCACGCGGTGCGCATGGCCCGGGTGGTGACCGGCCGGCCGAAGGTGCTGTCGGCGTACCGGTCCTACCACGGCGCCACGCACACCGCGATGCACCTGACCGGTGACCCGCGCCGCTGGGCCACGGACACCGGCGCCGCCGGCGTCGTGCGCTTCTTCGGCCCGTACCTCTACCGCAGCGCCTTCCACGCCACCACCGAGCAGGAGGAGTGCGACCGCGCCCTGGCCCACCTGGAGCAGGTCATCGCGCTGGAGGGTCCGGGCACGATCGCGGCGGTGCTGCTGGAGCCCATCGTCGGCACCAACGGCGTGCTGGTCCCGCCGGCCGGGTACCTGCCCGGCGTGCGCGACCTCTGCGACCGGCACGGCATCCTGCTCATCTTCGACGAGGTCATGACCGGGTTCGGCCGCACCGGCGCCTGGTTCGCCGCCGACCACTGGGGTGTCCGCCCCGACCTGCTCACGTTCGCCAAGGGCGTCAACTCGGGCTACGTCCCGCTGGGCGGGGTCGTCCTGTCCGACGCCGTCGCCGCCGCGTTCGACGAGCGCCCCTACCCGGGCGGGCTCACCTACTCCGGGCACCCGCTCGCCTGCGCCGCCGCCGTCGCCACGATCACCGCTATGCGGGAGGAGGGCATGGTCGAGCACGCCGCCCACCTGGGCGAGCACCTCATCGGCCCGCGCCTGGCGAAGATCGCCGACGCCCATCCGAGCGTCGGTGAGGTCCGCGGCCTCGGCGTCTTCTGGGCCGTCGAGCTCGTCCGCGACCGCACGACCCGGGAGATGCTCGTCCCGTTCGGCACCGCGGGCGCGCAGGGCGCCGTCGGCGAGGTCGTCGCCGAGTGCCACCGCCGCGGCCTGTGGCCGTTCGCCCACTTCAACCGCGTCCACGTCCTGCCCCCGTGCAACACCACCGAGGCCGACGTCCACGAGGGCCTGGACATCCTGGACGCCGCCCTGGACCTCGCCGACCGCCACGTCACCCGTTAGCCGCATCTCCGGACCACGACACGCGACGCGTGGTTCCTCCGGCGGCACGCCTGGCGATACCATCGCCATCATCGGAACAGGCGACGGGAAAGTCCGCATTCAAGATTGGGCTTGAGTGGGGCGGGTCGAGCCAGCCGCCGCGACGGCGGCCGAGTCTCTCGAGGCATTGACGAGCGAGGCAACCGTAACGCTCTCGACGATGCCTTCGCGGACGCGCGCCACGGCCGTCTCCGGCACCGGCTTCTTCATCACTCCCGACCTGGTCGCGACCTGCGCGCACGTCGTCGCCGACGACGTCACCGACCTGCCCGGCTTCGTGCGCGCACGCGACACGGCCACCGGTGAGGAGCTCACGCTGCGGGCCGTGCCGGAGCTCTACTTCCGGCACCGCGACGGCATCGACCTCGCCCTGCTCAGCATCACCAGGTCCGTGCCGGCCGCGGGCCGCGCGTTCGTCCTGCCGTCGACGGATCTGGTCGCCGGGGACCGGCTCTGGACCTACGGGCATCCGGCGGGCGACGTCCCCGCCGGCTTCAAGTACCAGGGAACGTCGCGACACAAGCTCAAGCCGGCCGGCCAGCTGCCGCGGCTCTTCGGCGCCGCCCCGCTCCAGGGCGGCGCCAGCGGCAGCCCCGTCGTCAACCTGCGCACCGGCGGCGTCTGCGGGCTGCTGTGCCTGTCCGACGGCGCCGGCGGCCCGCACCTCGTGCCGATCGGCGCCGTGCTGGAGCGCTGCGCCGAGGCCCAGGCCCTGCTCGACGCCGGCGCCATCGCGCACGGGCGCTGGCTGGCCCGGCTCAGCGACGAGCAGCTCCTGGCCGGGGCGTGGCCGGTGCCGACCAGGCGCCTGCGCGGCTACCTCGACGCCGCCGAGAAGGCCGCGCAGCGGCACCCCTACCAGGAGCTGATGGTCCCGCAGGAGCACGGGACACACCGGATGCCGGCGCTGTCGGAGATCTACGTGTACCAGCTGGCCGCCGGCGAGAACGAGGAGGCCCGCGACGGCATCGAGGCGACCGACCTCGTCCCGATCGCCGCGGATCAGATCTTCGAAGGCCCCGGCGACAGCGTCCTGCTCGGCGACGCGGGCTCGGGCAAGTCCAGCCTGCTGCAGTCGGCCGTCTGGACCTCGGTGCAGCGCTGGGAGCGGGACGTCGACACGGTCGTGCCGGTGCGCGTCCGCGCCGCCCAGCTGCTCGGCCGGAAGATGATGCCGGAGCTCATCGCGGCCGCCGTCAACGAGGAGCTCGGCGCGGTCGGCGCCGGTCAGCAGTGGCCGGCCGGGTTCTTCGCCACGCCACCGATGGCCGGCGTGCGGTGGCTGGTCCTGGTCGACGGCCTCGACGAGATCATCGAGTACCGCGACCGCAAGGCGGTCATCGACAAGATTGTGGGCTTCCGGGCGCTGTCGGACCGTGCCGCGCACCGGTTCGTCGTCGCCACCCGGCCGCTGACGGAGATCGACCACTACGCCGGCCCCGACTTCACCCCCGCGGCCTTCCGCCTGCTGCCGTTCACCGACCAGCAGTTCGTGCAGTTCGCGCAGCGATGGTTCGAACACCTCGGCGCGCCGGAGCCCGGGGACCGGGCCGCGGACCTGCTCGACCGGATACTCGGCGGCGGCCTCGACGACCTGTTCCGGATCCCACTGGTCGCGATGATGATCTGCAAGCTGGTCGCGGACCAGCCCGGCGACGCGCTGCCGTCCTCCAGCATCGAGCTGTATCAGCGGTTCGTGTCCATGCTGACGGAGCGGCTCTTCCGCTCTGATCTGCGCGCGTCGCTCAACCGGGTGGCCGGCGACTACGGCGCCGAAGCGCTGCCGGCGGTCGACCGGCTGCTGCGCGAGGTCCACCCGCTGGCCGGCCGACTGGCCTGGCGGCAGCGCACCGACCAGCGCACGGACCCGCTCACGGCGATGGTGGAGTGGACCGCTCACCTGCGGCCCCCGCACCTGCCGGACGGCACGTGGCGGGTGCTGGTCCGCGAGACGCTGCGCCGCACGGGCCTGCTCGTCGAGCGCGACGGGCGCTTCCAGTTCCTGCACCACAGCATCGCGGAGTTCCTCGCCGCCCTGCACGTCGACGCCGACCGGCGCCTGCGGGCCGACGAGTTCGCCGCCGTGTTCCGGGCCCGCCGCGGCGGCTGGTCCGCGGCGCGGCCGCGCTGGCGGCACCCGTACGCCCGGTTCCTGGCGTTCCTGTGGCAGGACCGCGAGGACCTCGGCGAAGCGCTGCGGCACATCGCCGCCGGCGGCGGCCTCGACGGCGGCCTGTTCATCGCGGCGCTGCGCCACGACGGCGTACCGGTGCCGCCGGCCGCCCTCGCGATGGCGGTGAAGACGCTGACACCGTTCGCCGGCAGCGACCGCGACCTGCCCAGCCGGCGGTCCGCGATCGATGCGGTGACCGTGCTCGACCGTGCGGCCGGGGCCCGCCTGCTGGTCGCGGCGGCGACCGATGCCGCCGTGGACAAGCTGGGACGGCGTTGGGCCGTCGAGACGCTGGCCGGGCTGGCCGACCGGCGGGCCGCGGCCCGCCAGTCCGCGCACCGCCGCGACGGCGTGCCCCGCGATCACCGGTGGGCGCTCAGGGTGCTCGCGGCACGGCCCGGCCCGGCGGGCGCGGACCTGCTCGCGGAGCTCGCGGCCGACCGCGGCCTGGACGAGGTCGACCGGGAGTGGGTGTTCCAGGCGCTCGAGCGGGCCGGTGACCCGCGGGTGGGAGGGCTACGGCTCTCGGCGAAGGGCGTGCACCCCGTCGGCCCGACCGAGCCCAGTTCGCCGACCGGCGCGGCCCTGGGCTTCGGTGCCGCGCCGACCGGCCGCCGGGTTCGCGCGCGGTTCGCCCGGTTCAACGCGCCATGGCAGAGCCCGTTGGTCAGCGAGGTGCTCGAGCCGCTGATCGCCCAGCACAGAACCTGCCACCCGAAGGCGGACGTGCGGCTGCTGCAGCGGGCGTACGACGTGGCCGAGCACTTCCACAGGGGGCAGTACCGCGAGTCCGGCGACCCGTACATCACCCACCCGCTCGCCGTCGCCATGATCCTCGCCGAGCTGGGCATGGACACCACCACCCTGGTCGCGGCGCTGCTGCACGACACGATCGAGGACACCGACTACACGATCGAGCGGTTGCAGCTCGACTTCGGCGGCGAGGTCACGCTGCTCGTCGACGGCATGACCAGGCTCGACAAGGTCAAGCTGCGCGCCGCGGCGAAGCCCGAGACGGTCCACAGGATCATCGTCGCCGTGGTCAAGGACCCGCGGGTGCTGGTCATCAAGCTCGCCGACCGGCTGCACAACATGCGGACCCTGACCTTCGTGCCCCGCACGAAGCAGGAGCAGAAGGCCAAGGAGACCCTGGAGGTCCTGGCACCGCTGGCGTACCGCCTCGGCATGAACACGATCAGCTGGGAGCTGGAGGACCTCGCGTTCGCCACGCTCTTCCCGAAGCGGTTCGACGAGATCAGCCGGCTCGTCGCCGAGCACACCCCGCAGCGCGACGCACTGCTGACCGCCGTGACCCGCCGGATCGCCGCCGACCTCAAGTCGGCGAAGATCAGGTCGGAGGTCACCGGCCGGCCGAAGCACCTGTTCTCCATCTACAAGAAGATGATCGTCCGTGGCCGCGACTTCGGCGACATCTACGACATGGTCGGCGTGCTCGTCCTGGTCGACACGGTCCAGGACTGCTATGCCGCGCTCGGCGTCATCCACGAGAACTGGCAGCCCGTCCCGGGGCGGTACAAGGACTACATCGCAATGCCGAAGTTCAACATGTACCAGTCGCTGCACACCACCGTGATCGGGCCGAACGGCCGGCCGGTCGAGCTGCAGATCCGCAGCTACGCGTTGCACCGCACCGCCGAGTACGGCATCGTCGCGCACTGGCGGTACTACGCGGGCCGGGACGCCGCGACCGCCGGGCCTGGGACGGTGCCAGCGGAGTTCCTCGACGCGCTGCGTCTCGACCTGTCCGGCCGGGAGGTCTACGTCTTCACGCCCAAGGACGAGGTGATCGAACTGCCGGCCGGCGCGACACCCGTCGACTTCGCCTACGCCCTGGACACCGACATCGGCCACGCGTGCATCGGCGCGCGGGTCAACGGCAGGCTCGTGCCGCTGGAGGACGTCCTGTCCAGCGGCGACGTCGTCGAGGTCTTCACGTCGAGGTCCGAGACCGCCGGTCCGGCCCGGGAGTGGCTGGACTTCGTCAAGAGTCCCGAGGCCCGCACCGCGATCCGGCGGTTCCTCGACCAGGACCGCCGGGAGGACGCCGTCGAGTGAACCGCGCCGGTCGCCGGCGCGGTTCACTGCCGCCCGACGCGGGCTCAGTAGGCGATGTCCACGACGAGGCGGGTCGGGTTGGTCAGGAGCATGACCCGGTAGCCGGTGCGGTGGTGGGTGGTGATGAACGCCGACACGGTGCCGTTGTCGTAGACGGAGAACGACACCGACTGCGCCTGGGACAGGCCGGTCGGCGCGGGGTTCGGGCCGGTGACGACGCCGCGCTGGGTGGTGGCGGCGGTGAGGCCGACGTGGATCGTCGTCGGGTTCGGGACGGTGTAGCTGACGCTGATCAGCGGGGTGGTCGCCGTGCCCAGGTCGAGGACCACGCGGTCGTAGCCGGGGTGCGCGGCCGACCGCACGCCGGCGATCTGGACCTGTGCCGCGGTGCCGGCGCCGCCGAGGAACCGTTCGGTGGTGAACGGCTGGGTGGGCTGGTGGGCGACGTCCACCGCGATCCGCGGCGGGTTCGTCAGCCGCAGCACCCGGAAGCCGACCCCGTCGGCGAGCCCGAGACCGAAGCTGATGTACCCCTCGGACGCGCCGCCGGACTTGATCTGGCGCAGGGTCGGCAGCCGCGGGTCGTACACCCGGGAGAGGTCGATCGTGGACGCGCCGGTGGCGACGTCGTAGGCGAACGCGCCGTCGAACACGACCCGCAGCGTCGTGGCGCCCGCCAGCGGGATGGTGGCGCCGCTGCCGGCGGCGACGAGCGGGCCGTACTCCACGCGGTACCCGGGCGTGCCGCCGGTGAAGTCGAAGACGGTGCGGTCGTAGGCGTCGTGCCGGCCGGTCCGGACGCCCGTCAACGTCGGCGGGTGCGGGTCCCACGGCGGCACGGTCGCGGTGCCCGTGATGGGCGTGACGCCCGTCGGGGCGGGCAGGTCGTCCGCCGCGGCCGCGGTGCCCGGCAGGGCGAGGACCGGGACGAGCAGCAGGGCGGCGGACAGCAGTCGGAGCTTGGTCATCCGCATGGCAGTGGCCTTTCCAGAGGGATCGAGTGCGATGACACGACCCAGACGCCCGACCCCTCCCGCCGGTTGACGCACCGCGCCGGCCGTGTCCTCGATTCGACACCAGATTTCGAAAACAATGGATGTGTCGGCGGCCGTCGCGGAGCCTGGATCCGCAGCTTGCGAAGGGAGCGATGGTGGGACGAGTGCGTTTTGCCGCGTTGGTACTGGCCACCGCGGCGACGATGCTGGCGCCGGTGCTCGCCGACGCGCCGGTCGCGGTCGCGGCGACCGGGCGGCCCGTCGACGGCGGCGCCGCCATGTACCCGCGGGCGGTCCGGCTCGCGGCGTCCGGCGCCGCCAACGGCCGGGTCCTGCTCACCGTCACCCAGTTCCCGCCCGGCGGCCCGGCCGGCGCGATCTACGAGAACACCGGCGGCGGGTTCCAGCGGGTCGGCACCGTCGCCGACCCCGACGCGCGGCAGGGGCTGTGCTGCACGACGCTGTTCGAGCTGCCCCGGCAGGTCGGCGCGCTGGGCGCCGGCACGCTGCTGTGGGCCGGCGCCGTCGGCCAGGACGGCGGCGGCGAGCGGCGCATGGCGATCCGGCTGTGGGCGAGCAGCGACGTCGGGCGCAGCTGGCGGTTGCTGTCGACGGTGGCCCGGTCCGGCAACAGCGGCGGGCTGTGGGAGCCGGAGCTGGCCGTCGACGCGGCCGGGCGGCTCGTCGCGTACTTCGCCGACGAGAGCCAGCCGGGCCGCAGCCAGGTCCTCGTCCAGGCGGTCTCCACCGACGGCGTGAACTGGCCGGCCCGTACCGTCATCGTCACCGGCCCGCAGCCGGGGCACCGGCCGGGCATGCCGGCGGTGCGGCGGATGCCCGACGGGCGCTGGCTGCTCGCCTACGAGGTGTGCGGGTTCGGCGGCCAGTACGACTGCGCGGTCCGCACCCGTACCTCGGCGGACGCGACCACCTGGGGCGACCCGGCGCGGCTCGACCCGGTCGTGACCACCGCCGACGGCCGCTACCTCACCGCCACCCCGACGCTCGCCACCACCACCGGCCGGGTGCTGCTCATCGGCCAGCGGGTCCGCAACGCCGACGGCACCGACGCCGCGGTCAACGGCCGGGCCATGTTCACCAGCCTCGACAACGGCCGCGGCTGGTACGTCACCGCGACCCCGGTCGCCGTGCCGGGTGCCCGCACCGGCGTCTGCCCCAACTACAGCCCGGTCGTGGTCCCGACGCTGGACGGCACCGGCGTGCTGCAGGTGACGACCGACGACACCGGCGCCGGCTGCCGCGCCGCCTACGACGACGCGCTCCTGCCGCCGTCCTCGACCCGCACCGGGCGGCTCACCGCGTCCGGCGGCGCGTGCGTCGACGTCGCCGCGGGCGGCGGCAGCAACGGCAACGCCGTGCAGACCTGGCAGTGCAACGACGCGCCCGTGCAGCGGTGGACGCTACGGCCGGACGGCTCCCTCGAGGCCCGCGGCCGCTGCCTGGACCTGCCCGGCGCGGCGACCGCGGCGGGCACGCCGCTGCAGATCTGGGACTGCAACGGCTCCCCCGCCCAGCAGTGGCTGCGCCGCGCCGACGGTGCCCTGCTCAACCCCAACTCGGGCCGCTGTCTGGACGCCCCCGGCGGGGTCACCGCCAACGGCACGCGGCTGCGGCTGTGGGACTGCAACGGCGCCGCCGCGCAGCGGTTCCCGTTCGCGCCGGTCGTCGACCACCCGGCCGGCCTGCTCCCGGGGCAGACGGTGTCGCTGCGGTCGGTGAACTTCCCCGACCGGTTCCTGCGCCATCAGGACGGCGGCACCGTCACCGCCGTCCTGACCGCCGGCAGCCCGGTCGGGGACCGCCGCGCGGCGACGTTCACCGTCCGGCCCGGGCTCGCGGACCCGAGCTGCGTGTCGTTCGCGGCGCTCGACGTGCCCGGCGCGTACCTGCGCCACCGCAGCCTCGCCGTGCACCTCGACCCGTCCGCGGACACCGCGCTGTTCCGCGCCGACGCGACCTTCTGCCCCGAGACGACCGCCGCCGGCGTGCGCCTGCGGTCGTACAACTTCCCGGACCGGTACGTGCGGCACTACAACGCGGTCGGCTACATCGCCGCGCCCGGCGGCGGGACCCCGTCGGACGCCCCGGCCGGCTTCGACGCCGACACGGCCTGGCGCCCGGAACAGGGCCTCGCCGCCTGACGCGCTAGCCGAGCGTCCAGCTCTGGTTGGCCGCGCCGGTGCAGGTCCAGATCTGCAGCTGGGTGCCGTCCGCGGTGCTCCAGCCGGTGACGTCGAGGCACTTGCCGGAGCCGGTGTTCACGAGCCGGTTGTTGGCGCCGGTCGTCCAGTTCTGGGCGTTGGTGCCGTTGCAGTCCCAGAGCTGGACCTTGGTGCCGTCGGCGGTGCCGGCCGACGCCACGTCGAGGCACTTGCCGAGCGAGCGGAACGTGTTGCCCGTGCGGGTCCACTGCTGCGCGTTGGTGCCGTTGCAGGTGTACAGCTGGACCTTGGTGCCGTTGGCCGAGGCGGCGCCGGCGACGTCGACGCACTTGCCGCCGTAGCCGCGGATCGGCGTGGTGGAGCCGGCCGGCGGCGTGGTCGGGTTCGTCGGCGGGGGGCTGGTCGGGGGCGTGGTGCCGCCGGTGATCGCCTTGAAGATGTTCGTGAACTGGTAGTTGCTCTGCGGTGTGCCGCTTGCGCCCTGGTTGTCCCGGCCCAGCGACCAGAACGTCAGGTGCTGGATGCCCTTGCTCGCCGCGAACGCCTCGAGCTCCTGGGCGTCCTGGATGGTGAACACCTCGGCGGCGGTGTCGTTCACGCCGATCATCGGGCAGTTGCCCTGCATCGCCCACAGCTGCGCGTCGGTCTTGTCCGGCCAGATCTGGCCGAGCTGGTTGCGCAGGCCGTTGGCGGCACTGATGGCGGCCTGGCCCATGTCCATCGCCGGTCCGTAGTCCATGGTCATGATGTTGACCAGGTTGACGTTGAGGTTGTGGCTCTTGGCGTTCTGCAGCAGTGCGACGCCGTTGGGCTCCAGGCCGCTGGGGCTGACCGGCAGCGTGTAGTCGACGGCGAGGGTCCTGCCCTGGGCCGCGTACTGCGCCTGCAGGTTGGCCAGGGCGGTGTTGCGGCGGTCGTTCGCCGCGGTGTTGTTCAGCGTCGCGCCCTCGATGTCGAGGTCGATGCGGGTCAGGTTGAACTGGTCGATGACCTTCTTGTACTGCGCCTGCATCGCCGCGACGGTCCCGCACGAGGCGAGCTCGTCGCCGGACGCGCCGCCGAACGAGGCGATGACGTCGCCGCCGACCGCGCGCAGGCTGTTGATGGCGTTGTTCCAGCCGGCGTCGGTGACCGGGGTGTCGCCGTTGATGGTGGCGTTGCAGGTGCCCTGGCTGATGATGAACGCGAGCGTGTAGTACTTGTTGCCGGTCGCGTTGTACGCGGCCATCAGCGTGGACGGGTTGTTCCACATCTCCGCGTACGGCGCGGCGTAGTGGGCCGGGAAGCCTGGGCCGGGGTTGGCGGCGGCGGAGGCGGCGCCGACGTTGGCGAACATGACGCCGGCCACGACCAGGGGCAGGGCGCCGAGCGCCGCGAGCAGCGGCAGTCTTCGGGTGCGGGACACGATCTTCCTCCGGGGGTGAGGGACGCGGTGGGGGTGGCGGCGCCCCGGGCGGAGGGGCACCGCCACCGGATGTGCGCTAGGGCAGCGTCCAGAGCTGGTTGGCGCCGCCGAAGCAGGTCCAGATCTGCAGGCGGGTGCCGTCGGCGGAGCTGTTGCCGGTCACGTCGAGGCACTTGCCGGAGCCGGTGTTCACCAGCTTCCCGGCGTTCACCGTCCACTTCTGCGCGTTGGTGCCGTTGCAGTCGTAGAGCTGCACGGTCGTGCCGTCGGCGGTGCCGGCGCCGGTCACGTCGAGGCACTTGCCGAGCGCGCGGAGGCTGTTGTCGGCGTTGCCCGTCGTCCACTGCTGGGCGCCGGTGCCGTTGCAGCCGTACAGCTGGACCGCGGTCCCGTTGGCCGAGCTGGCGCCGGCGACGTCGACGCACTTGCCGCCGAGGCCGGTGATCTGCCCGGTGCGGGTGCCGCCGCCACCGGTCTGCGTGGCGGTCGGGGTCGGGTTGCCGGTCGCGGTGTTCCACGTGAACGTCGCCGAGGTCCGCGTCGGCAGGCTGTACACGAACGACTGGCCGCCCCAGTTGACCTTCAGCGTCTGCGTCGAGCCGCTGGAGTTGTAGGCGATGAGGGCCTTCGAGCCGTCCGGGTTCTTGAACGCCACGTTGGGGATGGTGGCGTTGGCGGTGGAGTCGATGCGCACGGCGCCGGGGCGGACGAACTTGGTGAGGTGCCCCATCGTGTAGTACTCGACGGTGTAGTCGACCTGGCCGCTGCGCGAGTCGCCGCGGTGCACGGTGATCAGGCCGGTGCAGGTGCCGCAGCCGCCGTTGTGCGGGCCCATGTTCTGGTCGACGGCGAGGCTCCACTTGGTCCAGGACCGGCCCCAGTTGCGGAAGTACTCGATGAGGTCGTACATGTCCTCTGAGTGCTGGTTGCCGACCCAGGTGCCGCCGGAGTGCTCGGTGAAGTACTGGTTGACGTTCGGGAACTGGTTGTGGACCGTGGTCATCTGCGTCGGGCTGCCGCCGTAGTCGTGCCAGGCGATGCCGCCGAAGTTCGGGTGGCCGCGCAGCGCGGCGTCGTTGACCAGCGGCGCCACCCACGTGTCGTACGTGTCGAAGTTCCAGTCACCGATGAGCAGCTTCGTGCTCAGGCCCGCGCTCTGCAGCGCCGGCATCAGGTCGTTCTTGGCGAAGGACTGCAGGCCGGAGACGGGCCACTGCATCGACGGGTAGCCGGGGCAGCAGCCGGGCTCGTTCTGCTGCGTCACGTAGTTGACGTGCACGCCCTGCGCCTCGTAGCCCTGGACGTACTTGGTGATGTACTGCGCGTACGTCTTGTACCACTGGGCCTGCAGGTAGCCCTGGCTGTAGGCGTTGTTGTCCTTCATCCACGGCGGCGCCGACCACGGCGAGCCGATGACGATCATGCCCGGGTTGAGAGCCTTGGCCTGCTTGGTCAGTGCCATCACGTCGGCGTCCCGGGCCAGCGAGAAGTCGTTCAGGTCGCAGCAGGTGGTGTCGTACGAATAGCTGTTCTGCGCCAGGTCGGACGAGCCGATGACGTTGCGGGTGGCGCTGACGCCGATGCCGGCCGTCGGGCTGAACAGCTTCGTCATGACGTCGTTCTGGGTCGCCTGGCTCAGCGCGCCGCTGCCGCGGATGTTGAACGCGGCGGTGTCGGTGAACGACGCGCCGGCGCCCTCGAACGGCTGGTAGGTGGCGCCCTCGTTGACGGTGACCGTCTGGTTGGCGCTGCCGGTGCTGGCGGTGAACACGACCGAGGACTGCTGCTGCAGGCCGCGGGTCACGGTCCGGCCGCCGCTGTCGGAGGTGGTGGTGAGCCAGACGTTGACGCTCTCGTTGGCGGCGTTGGCGAACTGCTGGGGCAGCACGATCACGGCGGCGGCTACGACGCTGACGGCCGCCGCGACGGTGGCGAGCCGCCCCCGCCGGCGCCGCGGCCGGGCGCCGCGCCGCATCTCGCTGGGTGGGCTGGACGGTTCGTGGGCATGCGACATGTGCGTGCCTTTCCAGGGCGGGACACGACCGGGCGCCATCGCTGGCGGGCGGGGCACGGTCGCCGGTGGGGGTGACGGGTGTTCCATAGAACACACCCGATGCGGTGTCGAGTCAATCAAAGCGAAGCACAAATTTTCTGTAAATTTGTTACATCGCTGCCGCGCCTGCCTATACTTCGCCGCATCCCGGGCGCCCCGCCGGCGACAGACCGAAGGAGCCGACGTGCCGAGACGTGCGACGATCCGCGACCTCGCCCACCACAGCGGCGTGTCGATCGCGACCGTGTCGCGCGTGCTCAACGGGCACGCGAACGTCGCCGCCGGCACCCGCGACCGGGTGCTGCACGCCGCCGGCCAGCTGGGGTGGCACGGCGGCCGCACCACCGACGGCGACGTGGTGTTCGTCCGCTGCCCGTACGTGCTCAGCGACTACTTCGGGCTGATCGTCTCCTCGGTCGTGGAGACCGCCGAGCTGCACGGCATGAGCGTCATGATGAACGCCGGGAAGGGCGCCGCCGGCCGCAGCCCGCTCCCGGCGCTGCCGGACCGGCCGGGCGTGCGCGGCGCGGTGCTCATCCTGCCGCCCGAGCCCACCGAGGACCTGGTGATGCTCCGCGACCGGCGGTTCCCGTTCGTGGTCGTGGACCCCCGCACCGCGCCACCGCGCGACGTCGTCGCCATCTCCTCCGCCCACTTCGCGGGCGCCCGCAGCCTCATGGCCCACCTGGTCGGGCTCGGGCACCGCCGGGTCGGGATCATCGGCGGGCCCCGCGAGTGGTCGGTCAACGACGGGCGGCTCGCCGGCTACGTGACGCCGCTCATCGAGCTCGGCCTCCTGCCGCCGTCCGAGCTGCTGCGCTTCGTCACCGAGCCGAACGAGGCGCAGGGCCACGCCGCCGCCTGCGACCTGCTCGACCTGCCCGACCCGCCGACGGCGCTGGTCGGTTTCAACGACAAGATCGCCGTCGGAATCCTGCGGGCGGCCGCCGAGCGGGGCCTGCGGGTGCCCGCGGACCTGTCGGTGGCGGGCTTCGACGACATCGACGTCAGCCGCGCCACCCACCCGATGCTCACCACGGTCCGCCAGCCCCTGGCCGAGCTCGGCCGGATGGCGGTGACCATGCTGCTGCGCATGATCGGCGGCCACGAGCTCGACGCCCTGCACGTCGAACTGGCCACGGAACTCGTCATCCGCGACTCCACCGCCCCGCCCCCGTCGATGTAACAGTTTCATGCACATGTTCCACCGCGCCGACCGGGACCGCCGCCGGCGGTGCGGCACACTCACCTGGGCCACGGCCGACGAGTGGCAGCGGTGGGACGAGCCCTGGGCGCCGGGCGAGCTGGACACCACCGTGCGCGGGTTGCGCGACCTGGCCCGCGCGGCCCGTACGACCGGACAACGCATGTACGTGTGGTTCGAGGGCTGACGGTCACGTCGCAAACCCGACAGCCGGGCGACGCCTCGAACCGTCTTCATCGGCACCGGGCTCCGACTGCCATCCGAGGCGGTTCGACGCGTGTCACTGCTTGCGCACGTCCCGTCATTGCGGTTAGCTAGCGTTCTACTCTACTAAGACAATTTTGCGCTGGGACGGGCCCGAAAGGGGGTCGCGCGAGTGATCAGCTTCCAGGTGGACCGGTCGACGGGCGTGCCCGCCTATGCGCAGATCGTCCGGCAGGTGCGCGAGGCGATGCGGATGGGCCTGCTGCGGGCCGGCGACCAGCTGCCGACCGTCCGCAGCGTGGTGACCTCGTGCACGGTCAACCCCAACACCGTGCTGAAGGCATATCGGGAGCTGGAGCTGTCCGGTCTGGTGGAGGCGCGGCAGGGGGCGGGGACGTTCGTCAGCAACATCCTCGGCGACGCCGATCCGCACGTGATGGCGCGGCTGCGCACCCGCCTTGCCCGCTGGCTCGACCAGGCCCGCGCGGCGGGCCTGGAGGACGAGGACGTCCAGGCCCTGGTCGCCTCGGTGCTCGCCGGACACCCCGCCGGCGAGCGCCATGTCTCATGATCTTCGGCCCCCGGGCCGAACCGCCGACCTTGCCCCGCGCCGGTGTCTCCCGATCCCCCGTTCGGGAGACACCGGCGCACCCGTTCCGGCCGGCACACGCCCGGCGACCTGCTCAAGGCCGGTCCTGGAGCCGGCCCGCCGTCACGCCATGTTGCGCGTGCGCTGTTCGAGATCGTCGGCGACCCGCTGCCACTCCGTCGCGCACCGCCGAGCCACGTCGCTCAGCACGTATGCCGCGTGCGGCGGCAGCCCGTCGCTGACCTCCTGCCACTCCTGCGGCACCAACACCTTCGTCAGAATCCACCGCAACAACCGGCGCCCGGAATCGGTCAGGCGCAGCGACGGGTCGGCCTTCAAACCGTGCACCAGCGCCTCGATGCCGATCAGATCCACCGTCGCATTCGGCACGCCTTCGCGGGCCATGCCGGCCGGCACCGGCAGCTGTTCCTTGGACGGCCGCCGGACCCGGTTCAACGGCACCGGGCTCTCCCCGCGCTCGACGCGCTGCCGGACGTCGCGCACGGTCGCAGCGGACAATCCGACGCTGCGCGCGATCACTCGCAGCGACGCATCCGGATTCTTCTTGATGTACTCCGCCGCCCGGAGCCGCCCGTCGGCACTGTCCAGCGGGCGCACCCTGCCGTCGCGTCCCGTGCGGGCATGCACGTCGTCCAGGTCCTCGACGACGCCGCTCAGCCGGCGGCGCAGGTTCGCCACCGTGCGGGCGCCCAATCCGGCGGCGGTCGCGATGGCGCGGTCCGACCATCCCGGATGCATTGTCATGATGCGCTCGGCCGCATTCGTGCGATCCGACAGCGACAATGGCCGGCCGTGCGTGATGTTCGCCTTCACCCCGAGGACAAAGGCTTCTTCCTCCGATCCTTCGAAGAACTGCACCTCGATATGCTCTTCGTTTCGCAGCTGCGCCGCCCGCAATCGATGCATTCCGTCAATCACGCGCATTTCCTGCCGGTGCACCAGAATCGGCGGTAAGTTCGCCTCGACACCGGCCAACATTTGCACATGCTCAAAATCCTCGCCGTTGAGCCGTGGCGAGTCTGCGGGCCGTAGCGCCTTGATCGGCACGAACTGGGTTGGGGGAGCACCACCTACCAGCAGGTCCAGACGCTTCACACCGACTGACTCGAACCCCCGTACTCCCGGCCGTTCGAGTCTGGACACCAGGTTGCTTGACTGTTCCAAATCCACTCTCCCCCGTGCACGCCCTGCCTCCCTGGCCATGCAAGTTGCAGCGTATCCACCACATCTACACGCATACATGGCCACTTCAACAAAGCTGATTTTCGGTTGACCCGACCGGATCCGCTCTGATATATGCAGATGTATCGTCAGCACATCGGGTGACGACACAATTACCCACCGTGTTGACATCTCCGTTCAACTGACTCGCGACGCGGTTGCACATCCGCACACCGCCGATACATCGACGGTGTGCGGACGCGTGTCATCGCAAAGCAGCGCACGGTGCAGCGGGCGGGCCGGCACGCCGGACGCCCAGGAGATCCAGGTTCGACTATTCGGGTGGCGCTACCAGTTGGCCTCGGTGAGCCGCAGACCGGGGTGCCGCCCGACCGCACCCGCGGTCTGCTTCATGCTCTCCATCAGCACCAGAGTGGCCTGCGCCGTCGGCAGGATCACCTGACCGGCCATGGTGAGCTTGGCGCCGGTGGGATTGCGGGTGAACAGCGTCGCGCCGAGCGCCGTCTCAAGGCACTTGAGTTGATAGCTGAGCGCCGGCTGCGAATACCCGAGCACCTTGGCCGCCAAGTCCATCCGGCCCGTCTCGGCAATAGAGGTGAAAGCTCGAAGTTCACGCTCGTGCATGCATCGCCTCCGCGCAGACGATCCTCTACCCCGTGTAGAAGGTCATCAACTCGGTCACCATTGCCATAATTGGACATGTTGTCAAGAAGGCCCGAAAGACAGCCAGCGAGTTCTCAGTAGCGACCTAACGGACATTCGATACGGAGCGGGCGAAGCGCCCATCAGTCGGTGACCCTCCGCTCCAGGAAACCCGCCGCCGCGGCCCAGACCTCGCCCAGCCACTCCGGCTCGACCATCTGGCTGTGGCGGCAAGGGATCTCCGCCTCCCAGATCGTGCCGGTCACGAACGGCTCCCAGTCCCGCGCGGTCGGCGCGTGCTCCTGCCGGCCCTCCCCCGCGACGAGCACCATCGCGTCGCCCTCGAACCGCCCGTAGGTGTGCTCGAGGGAGATCCTCTGGTTGTTCAGGAACAGGCGGGCCAGGTGCATGCAGTCGTCGTCGGACAGCCCGCCGAGCGGCCCGGCCATCCGGCGCACCCAGTCCCGCAGGGCGAGCAGCTCCGCCTCCGGGTCCGCGGGCGGCATCTCGTCCAGCTCCTCGCCGTCGGCCGGCAGGTCGAGCGACACCGGCCGGGGCGGGTAGATGTCCAGGAGCAGCAGCGCCGAGACCTCCTCGCCGGCCTCCTGCAGCCGCACCGCGACCTCGTGCGCCACCCGCCCGCCGGACGACCACCCCAGCAACCGGTACGGCCCGGCCGGCTGGACGCTGCGGATCTGCTCGATGTAGTCGAGGGCCATCTCCGCCAGCGATCCGGCGAACTCGCCGTGCCCGTCCAGTCCGCGCGCCTGCAGCCCGTACACCGGGACATCGCCCGGCACGAACCGCGCCATCGGCATGTAGCACCAGCTCATGCCGCCCGCCGGGTGCATGCAGAAGATGGCCGGCTGGTCACCCTGCGCCCGGATCGGCAACAGCACGTCGAGCACGTCCCGCATGGACGACAGCCCGAGCCGGTCCATCAGGCCGCGAACGGTCGGGGCCGCGAAGATGTCGCGGACCGCGAACGACATGCCCCGGTCCTTGAGCCGCGCCACCGCCCGCACCGCCAGCAGCGAGTGCCCGCCGAGCGCGAAGAAGTCGTCGTCGACGCCGACCGACGCGACGCCGAGCACCTCGGCGAACACCTCCCGGATGTGCCCTTCCAGGGCGGTGATGTTGGTGTTGTCGGCCGTCACCACCGTCTGGTCCGGGACGGGCAGCGCCTTGCGGTCCAGCTTGCCGTTGGGCATCAGCGGCAGCGCGTCGAGCACGACCACCGCGGCGGGCACCATGTACGCCGGCAGGCGCAGCGCGGCGTCCGCCCGCACCTGCGCGGGCAGGTCGCCCGGGTCCGCCGCGCCGCCCGCGACGACGTAGGCGACCAGCCGCCGCTCCCCCGGGACGTCCTCCCGGGCGAGCACCGTCGCCTGCGCCACGCCGGGGTGCGCGGCGACGGCCGCCTCCACCTCGCCGAGCTCGACCCGGAACCCGCGGATCTTCACCTGGTCGTCGGCGCGCCCCAGGAACGCGAGGTCGCCGCCGGCGCTCCAGCGCACCACGTCACCGGTGCGGTACATCCGGCCCCCGTCGCCGAACGGGCAGGCCACGAACCGCCCGGCGGACAGTCCGGGGCGGCCCAGGTAGCCGCGGGCCAGACCGTCCCCGGCGATGTACAGCTCGCCGTGGACCCCGGGCGGCACCGGGGCCAGGGCGTCGTCGAGGACGTAGACCCGGGTGTTGGCGATCGGTCCGCCGATCGAGGTCAGGTCGGCGGCCGCCGCGTCGGTGCGCTTCGCGGTCGACCAGACCGTGGTCTCGGTCGGCCCGTACAGGTTGGTCAGCGACGGCGTCCGGTCCAGCAGCGTCCGGGCCAGGTCGTCGGGCAGCGCCTCGGCGCCGACGTACACCCGGACCCGCGTCCAGTCGACGTGGTCCTGGGCGTCCGCGACCAGCCCGCGCCAGAGGCTCGGCGTGGCGTGCACGACCGTCGCGGCGCGGGACCTGATCAGCTCCCGCAGCGCCCACGGGTCCAGCACCTGCTCCTGGGACGCGAGGATCATCGGCACGCCGCTCACCAGCGGCAGGTAGAACTCGAGGCCGGCCATGTCGCAGCCGACCGTGCTGACGGCCAGCAGGCGGTCCCCCGCCCGGAACTCGAACCGCTCCCGCATCGACATGAGGAAGTTGACGACGGCGCGGTGCCCGACGAGCACACCCTTGGGGCGGCCCGTGGAGCCGGAGGTGTAGATGACCCAGATCGGGTGCTCCGGCAGCAGCTCGGCCGCCCGCTCCCCCGCTTCGACGGGGGCGGCGGAGAACCCGTCCAGTGCACGGGTGTCGTCCAGCAGCACGACCGGCACGAGGTCCTCGCCGCCGACGCGGACCTCGAACTCCTCCAGGCGCTCCAGCAGGCTTCCGTCGCTGACCAGGCAGACGGCGCCGGAGTCGGCGAGGACGAACGCGGTCCGCCCGGCCGGGTAGGCCGGGTCGATCGGCAGGTACGCGGCGCCGGCCTTGAGGACCGCCAGCAGCGCCACCAGCAGGTCCACCTTGCGCTCCAGGACCACCGCGACGATGGACTCCGGCCCGACGCCCCGGCCGATCAGCAGGCGGGCGAGCCGGTTGGCGCGGGCGTCCAGCTCCGCGTAGGTCACCTCCGCGTCGCCCGCGATCACCGCGACGGCGCCCGGTGCGCGGGCGACCTGGGCCTCGAAGAGGCCGACGACGGTCGTTTCGGGCACCCCGGCGGCCGTGTCGTTCCACCCGTCGAGCATCGTCTCCCGTTCGGCGTCGGCGAGCACCTGGACCTCGCTGAGCCGGATCTGGGGGTCGGCGCTCACCGCGTCCAGGACCCGCACCCACCGCTCCGCGATCCGCCGGGCCGACGCCGTGTCGAACAGGTCGGTGGCGGCGACCAGGCCGCCGTGCATGCCGGCCGGTGCGCCCGCCGCGTCGTACACCTCGCCGAGGCTGAAGTCGAGGTCGAACTTCGCCGTCGCCGATTCGCCGGCAGTGCCACGCAAACCGGATTCCTGCGGGTCGTCCGTGGCGCGGTCCTGCGGGTCGCCGGCCGCGGTGGCGCCGGTGACCGTGGCGCGGTCCTGGAGCAGGAGCATGACCTGGAACAGTGGGTGCCGGGCCAGGGAACGGGCGGGGGCGAGCTCCTCGACCAGCCGCTCGAACGGCACGTCGGGGTGCTCGAAGGCGCGCAGCGCGGTTTCCCGGACCCGCGCCAGCAGCTCGGCGAAGGTTGGGTCACCGGCGAGGTCGGTCCGCATCACGAACGTGTTGACGAAATAGCCGACGAGGTTGTCCAGCGCTTCGTCGGTACGGCCCGCGACGGCCGATCCGATCGGGACGTCCGTGCCGGCGCCGAGCTTCGACAGGAGCGCGGCCAGCGCCGCCTGCAGCACCATGAACACGGTGGCCCCCTCCTCGCGGGCGACCGCGAGCAGCCGGGCGTGCACGGCGGCGGGGACCTCGATCGGGGTCCGGGTGCCGCCGTGGCCGATGACGGCCGGGCGCGGCCGGTCGAACGGCAGGCTCAGCTCCTCCGGCAGCCCGGCGAGCGCCTGCCGCCAGTAGGCGACCTGCTGGGAGATGAGGCTGCCGGGGTCCCGGTCGTCGCCGAGCAGCCGCCGCTGCCACAGCGCGTAGTCCGCGTACTGGACCGGCAGCGGCCGCCACGCCGGCTCCCGCCGTTCGCGCCGGGCGGCGTAGGCCGTGGTGACGTCGTCGCCGAGCGGCGCCCACGACCAGCCGTCGCCGGCGATGTGGTGCACCACGACGGTGAGCACGTTGACGCCGGGCTCGGCGGTGAAGAGCCACGCCTTGACGGGCACCTGTGTCGCCAGGTCGAAGACGTGCCGGCGGGCACCCGCGACGGCGGCCGGCAGCTCGTCCGCGGCGACCTCGACCACCTCCAGCTGCCAGTCCAGGTCGTCGAGGTCGATGATCCGCTGGAACGGCTCGCCGTCGGCCGCCGGGAAGACGGTGCGCAGCACCTCGTGCCGGCCGAGCACGTCGCGCAGGGCGGCCGCGAGCGCGGCGCGGTCCACGTCCGCGGCCATACGGACGGCGACGGGGATGTTGTAGGTGGCGCTCGGCCCTTCCAGCTGGTCGATGATCCAGAGGCGGCGCTGGCCGTAGGACAGCGGGATCCGCGCGGGGCGCTCCTGCGGTGTCAGCGGGTCGCGCGCCGTCCCGGCCGCCGACAGCCGTGCGGCCAGCCCGGCGGGTGTCGGGGCCTCGAACAGGGTGCGGATGTCGACCTCGGTGCCCAGGAGCGTCCGGATGCGGCTGACGAGGCGGACGGCGAGGAGCGAGTGCCCGCCCAGGTCGAAGAAGTCGTCGTCGACCCCGACCGCTTCGAGGCCGAGGATCTGCGCGAACGCCTGGCACAGGAGCTCTTCCCGCGCGTTCGCCGGACCGCGGCCCGACCCGGCCGTGGTCACGAACTCCGGCGCCGGCAACGCCTTCCGATCGAGCTTCCCGTTCCCGGTCAACGGCAACGCGTCCAGCGTCACCACGGCGGACGGCACCATGTGCTCAGGCAACCGCACCGCCACGAACTCCCGCAGGGTTGCCGGCTCGACCGCACCGACCACATACGCGACCAGACGTCCATCCCTGACCACCACCGCGGCCTGCTCGACGTCCGGGTGCCCGGCCACGACCGCCTGCACCTCACCCGGCTCCACCCGGAACCCGCGGATCTTCACCTGCTCGTCGACCCGGCCCACGAACACCAGATCCCCACCGCCGGTCCACCGCACCAGGTCCCCGGTCCGGTACAACCGGCCGCCGTCAACGTCGAACGGATCCGCGACGAACCGGGTCGCCGTCAACCCCGACCGCCCCACATAGCCCCGCGCCACCTGCGCACCCGCCACGTACAGCTCACCGGCGACACCGACGGGCACCGGGCACAGCCGCTCATCCAGCACGTACACGCGCGTGTTCGCCACCGGCCGACCGACCGGAACGACCGCGTCGGCAGTCAGCCGCGTCGTGAGGACACCGACCGTCGTCTCCGTCGGACCGTAGTGGTTGAACACGTCACGCGCGGCGACCAGATCACGCACCAGGTCCGGCGACGCGGCCTCACCACCCAGCACCACCGTCTGGCTGGGCAGCACACCCGCAAGCCCGGCAGGGCCGGCGGCCAACGCCGACAGATGCGACGGCACCACCTTCAACCCGTCGACCCGCTCCGCCGCGACGAACTCCGCCATCGCCGCCGGATCCGTCACCACCTGCTCCGGCGCCACCACCAGCGTCCCGCCCGACGACAACGCCCCGAACACCACTGTGTTCCCGAGGTCCGTCACCTGACCCTGCAGCACACCGAACCGGCCCGGACCCGCCAACCCCACCTGCGACGGCACCCAGCCCACGTAGTTCGCCAGCCCGCCGTGCGTCACGCCGACGCCCTTCGGCACACCGGTCGAACCCGACGTGTACACCACGTACGCGAGCTGCCCCGGCAGCACGTCGTCCTCGAGGGGCTCACCGGGCAGCGACGACAGCCGGGCCGCGACCCGCGGGTCGTCCAGCGCCACGGTCCGCACCCGGCCGGCCGGCAGCTCGTCCAGCACGTCCTCGACGCCGACCAGCACCGCAACCCGCGCGTCCGCGACCATGAACCCGATCCGTTCCACCGGGTACGACGGATCCAACGGCAGATACGCGCCGCCGGCCTTCCACACCGCCAGCAACCCCACGATCATGTCCACCCCGCGGGGCAGACACAGACCCACCACCGACTCCGCACCGACCCCGAGCCCCCGCAGGTACCGGGCGAGGCGGTTCGCCCGCGCGTCCAGCTCCGCGTACGACAGCTCGGAACCGTCACACACCAGCGCCACCACGTCCGGCGTCCGCGCCACCTGACCGGCGAACATCGCCGGCACCGTCACCGCCGGCAGCGCCGCCCGCGTGTCGTTCCAGTCGACCAGGACCCGGTGCCGTTCGCCGGCGTCGAGCACGTCGATCGCGGACAACCGCAGGTCCGGTTCGGTGGTGACCGCCGCGAGGACCCGCGCCCACCGCTCGGCGATCACGGCGACGGTGCCGACGTCGAACAGGTCCACCGATCCGCTGAACCCGCCGTGGATCCCGGCCGGCGCGCCGCCGGGGGCGAACGCCTCGCCGACGATGACGTCGATGTCGAACTTGACCGCCGACAGCACCGGTTCCGGCTCCGCGGACGCGGCCTCCGCTGCGGCCACCGACACCTCGCCGGCCCCGACGCCGGGCAGGTCCAGCGTCGCGTCGGCGTTGTTCTGCATGGTCAGCAGGACCTGGAACAGCGGGTGCCGGGACAGCGAGCGGGACGGGGCCAGCTCCTCGACCAGGCGCTCGAACGGCACGTCCTGGTGTTCGAAGCCGGCGAGGCTGGTCTGCAGCACGCGGGTCAGCAACTCGGCGAACGTCGGGTCGCCGGCCACGTCGGTGCGGATGACCAGCGTGTTGACGAACGACCCGACGAGCTCGTCGAGCGCCTCGTCGGTGCGCCCGGCGATGGCCGAGCCGATGGGGATGTCGGTGCCGGCGCCCAGCTTCGAGACCGTCACCGCCAGGGCGGCCTGCAGCAGCATGAAGACCGTCACGCCCCGCTCGCGGGCGACCCGGCGGATGCGGGCGTGCACGTCGGCGGGGATGTGGACCGGCATGGTGTGCCCGAGGTGGCGGGCCACCGCGGGGCGGGGCCGGTCGGCGGGCAGGGCCAGCTCCTCGGGCGCGCCGGCGAGCGCCTGCCGCCAGTACGCGACCTGCCGGGCGATCAGGCTGCCGGGATCCTGGTCGTCGCCGAGCAGCGCGCGCTGCCACAGCGTGTAGTCCGCGTACTGCACCGGCAGCGGCTGCCACGCCGGTGCCTGGCCCTGCAGGCGGGCCGCGTACGCCGCGGAGAGGTCGGCGGCGAGGGGCCTGGTCGACCAGCCGTCGCTGGCGATGTGGTGGACGACCACGACCAGGACCCGCTCGGCCCGGTCCCCGCCGGTCACCGTGAACAGCGACGCCCGGATCGGGATCTCGCTCGCCAGGTCGAACGCGTGCCCGGCCGCCGCCTCGACCAGGGCCGGCAGCTCGGCCGGGGTCACGGCCGCGGTCCGCAGGTGCCAGTCGAGCTGGTCGAGGTCGATGATCCGCTGGAACGGCTGGCCGTCGTGCGTGGGGTACACGGTGCGCAGCACCTCGTGCCGGCCGAGCACGTCACGCCAGGCGGCGGCGAGCGCGGCCTCGTCCACGTGGCCGGACAGCCGCAGCGTCACCGGCTTGTTGTAGGTCGCGCTGCGGCCTTCCAGCTGCGCGATGAACCACAGCCGCTGCTGCGTGAACGACAGCGGCAGCCGCTCCGGCCGGCCCGCCGGGACCAGCGCGGTGCGTGCCGTGCCGGCGGCCCCGAGCCGCCCGGCGAGGGTGGCCGGGGTCGGCGCCTCGAACAGGCTGCGCAGCGACACCTCGATGCCGAGGGTGGTGCGGATCCGGCTGACGAGGCGCACCGCGAGCAGCGAGTGCCCGCCGAGGGCGAAGAAGTCGTCGTCGACGCCGACGGCGTCCAGCCCGAGGACCTCAGCGAAGGCCAGGCACAGCAGCTCCTCCTGGACGCTGGCCGGGCCGCGGCCCTTGCCCGCGCCGAAGTCCGGCGCCGGCAGGGCGTTGCGGTCCAGCTTCCCGTTGCGGGACAGTGGCAGCTCGGCCAGGGTCACGACGGCCGCGGGCACCATGTACTCCGGCAGCCGTGCGCCGGCGAACGCCCGCAGCTCCGCGTGCTCGACATCGCCCACAACGTAGGCGACGAGCCGCTCGTCCTTCACGACGACCGCGGCCTGCGCCACCTGCGGGTGCCCGCTCAGGACCGCCGCGATCTCGCCCGGCTCGATCCGGACGCCGCGGATCTTCACCTGCTCGTCCGCCCGGCCCACGAACACGAGGTCACCGTCGCCGGTCCAGCGGACCAGGTCGCCGGTCCGGTACAGCCGTCCGCCGTCGCCGAACGGGTCGGCGACGAACCGCTCCGCGGTCAGCCCGGCCCGGCCCACGTACCCGCGGGCGAGCTGGGCTCCGGCGACGTACAGTTCGCCGGCGACCCCGACCGGCACCGGGGCCAGCCGCTCGTCCAGCACGAACGAACGGGTGTTGGCGACCGGGCGCCCGATCGGCACCGCGGCGGCGCCGTCGCGCGGCACCTCGCCGGCGGTCTCGGTCGGTGCCTCGGCCGGGCCGTACAGGTTGAACAGGGTCGCGCCGGGCAGCACGGCGAAGCACCGGTCCCGCACGCCGGGGCCGAGCGCCTCGCCCGAGCACACCACGCGGCGCAGGCCGGCGCAGTCCGCGGCCCCGGGCTCCGCCAGGAACGCGTCCAGCAGCGACGGCACGAAGTGGACGGTGTCGATGTGCCGGTCGCGGATCAGCCCGGCGACGTAGGCGGGGTCGCGGTGGCCGCCGGGCCGGGCGATCACCGTCACCGCACCCTGGATCAGCGGCAGGAACAGCTCCCACACCGACACGTCGAACCCGAACGGCGTCTTGTGCAGCAGGCGGTCGCCGGCGGCCAGTCCGAGCCGGGACCGCAGGGCGGCGAGGCGGTTCACGACGCCGGCGTGCGACACCACCACGCCCTTGGGCACACCGGTCGACCCGGACGTGTACATCACGTACGCCGGGTGTCCCGGCAGGACCGGCAGGACCGGCGGGACCGGCAGGACCGGCGCGGCCACGTCCCCGGTGTCCGGCGTGGCGCAGGCGCCGTCCAGGTCGACGACGAGCACGCCGGCCCCGGCGACCAGGTGGCCGGACGCGGCGTCGGCGAGGACGCTCGCGGCGCCGGCGTCCGCCACCATGAACGCGATCCGTTCCGCGGGGAGCTCGGGGTCGACCGGCAGGTACGCGGCGCCGGCCCGCAGCACCCCGAGGAGCGCGACGACCATCCCGACCCCGCGCTCCAGGCACACCGCCACGACCGTCTCCCGCCCGACGCCGTGCCCCGACAGGTGCCGGGCCAGCCGGGCCGATCGGGCGTCCAGCTCCCGGTACGACACGGTCTCGTCCTCGCACTCGACCGCCGGCGCATCGGGGGTCCGCGCCACCTGCGCCGCGAACTGGTCCAGCAGCGTCCCGCCGGGGAGGTCCGCGGCGGTGGCGTTCCACTGGTGCAGCACCCGTTCCAGTTCCGCGGCGTCCAGCACGCCGACCCGCGACAGCGGCGTCTGCGGCCCGCCGCCGGCCGCCTGCTCCAGCGCCGCCACGAGGTCGCCGAGCGCGGCGTGCAGCATCCCGGCGACCGCCTGCGGGTCGATGGGGGTCACCGCGGCCACCACGAGCCCGAAGCCGTCGCCGTTGTCGTCGACCGAGACCGACAGCGGATAGTTGGTGCGTTCCCGCGAGTACACGGTGCGGACCCCGCCGCCGGACGTCCCGGTGTCGCCGGCGGGCCCGGTCTCCGCGGCGCGCACGGCGTTGTGCCGGTAGTTGAACAGGGTCGTGAACAGCGGCGCGTCGGCCGGCACCTGGCTGGCCCGCTGTGCCAGCGCGAGCGGCGCGTGCTCGTGCTCCAGCAGCTCGGCGAGTTGCCCGCGCATCGACCTGACCGCGTCCAGCACGTCGAGGTCGCCGGTGCGCACCCGCACCGGGAGGGTGTTCATGAACAGTCCGGGGACCCGGTCGGAGCCGGCGCCGGCGTTCATGCGACCGAACAGCACGGTGCCGAACACGACGTCGTCCCGGCCGGACACGACGGCGAGCACGCGGGACCACGCCACGTGCAGGACGGTGGCCGTGCTCGTCCCGACGTCGCGGGCGACCTTGCGCAGCCGCTCCGCCAGGTCGGGTTCCACGGCCACGCCGACCCGCACCGCCGCCGATCCGTCGCCGCGCACGTCGGTCACGCCGAACGCGGCGGTCGGCTCGGCGACCCCGTCGAGCAGTCGCCGGAAGTACTCGTCGTGGGCGCCGTCGCGCAGCCCGGCACGGGCCTGCGCCACGAAGTCCCGGAACGGCAGCGGCTCCGGCAGGCTGTCGTCCCGGCCGGTCAGCACGGCGTCGATCTCGGCCAGGATCACCTCCAGCGCGGTGTGGTCCTGCACCAGGTGGTGGGCGCGCAGCAGCGCCAGCCGGCGCCCGCCGGGCAGCTCGGCGACGTGCGCGTCCAGCAGCGGCGCCCGGCGCAGGTCCATCGCCAGGCCGACCGCCGTCACCAGCGCCTGCGCCGGGTCGGCACCGTCGCCGTCGATCCGCACCTCGGTGACCGGGAGCGTGGCGGTCCGCCACACGACCTGCACCGGCTCGTCCAGCCCTTCCCACAGCACCGCGGTGCGCAGCACGTCGTGCCGGTCGATGACCCGCTGCAGCGCGGCGACGAACCGGTCGAGGCCGGGCCGGTCCTCGAACTCGAGCACGAACGGCGTCACGTAGGCGTCCTGTCCGCCGTCGGCGAGCAGGTGGTGGAAGAAGATGCCTTCCTGCAGCGGCGCCAGGGGGTAGATGTCGGCGACGTTGGCCGCGCCGCCGTCGACGGTGGCGGTGATCGCGTCGATCTCCGCGCCGGTGAGGTCGACCAGCGGCAGCATCTCCGGCGTGATGGCCTGCGCGCCGGCGGGGATCCTGTTCGGCGGCACCTGCACGGCGACGGCGCCGGTGGCGGCGGCGAGCCCGGCGGGCGTCGGGGTCAGGAACATCGCCCGCACCGACACCGGCACGCCCCGGACCCGCAGCCACTCGACGAGCCGCACGGCGAGCAGGGAGTGGCCGCCGAGGGCGAAGAAGTCGTCGTCGACGCCGACGGTGTCCAGGCCGAGGACCTCGGCGAAGCCCTGGCAGAGCAGCTCTTCCCGCACGTTCGCGGGGCCCCGTCCCGTGCCCGCGGCGAACGACGGTGCCGGCAGCGCCTTGCGGTCCAGCTTCCCGTTCACCGACAGCGGCAACGCGTCGAGGGTCACGACCGCGGCCGGCACCATGTAGTCCGGCAGCCGGGTCGCCGCGAACTCGCGCAGCGCCGCACCGCCGGCGTCCCCGACCACGTACGCGACCAGGCGCTCGTCCCGGACGACCACCGCGGCCTGCGCGACCTGCGGGTGTGCCAGCAGCACCGCTTCGACCTCGCCGGGCTCGATCCGGAACCCGCGGATCTTCACCTGCTCGTCGGACCGGCCGAGGTACACCAGGTTCCCGTCGGCGTCCCACCGCACGACGTCGCCGGTCCGGTACAGCCGGCCGCCGTCGCCGAACGGGTCCGCGACGAACCGTTCCGCCGTGAGGCCGGGCCGCCGTACGTAGCCGCGGGCGACGCCGGATCCGGCGACGTACAGTTCGCCGGCGACGCCGGCCGGCACCGGTGCGAGGCGGTCGTCGAAAACGTAGGTCCGGGCGCCGCCGATCGGGCGGCCGATCGGCGGGATCCAGCCCGCCTGCCGGGCCTCGCCGTCGTCGAACCACGCCGTCGCGTACACGGTCGCCTCGGTGGGGCCGTAGATGTTGGCGATGACGGCGTCCGGCAGCGCGGCCCGCAGCGCGTTGAAGACTCCTGCCGTCAGGCCTTCACCGGCGAGCACCACCACGCGGGTGTCGAGGTCGCCGAGGACCCGGACCAGCGCCGAGGGCACCGCGCTCACCAGTGAGACGTCCCCGACCCCGCGGTCGGCCAGGGTCAGCAGGTCCTCGACCAGCCGCACCGACCCACCGGAGCACAGCGGGCCCAGCAGCTCGAACACGGACACGTCGAAGCTCAGCGACGTCGACCCCAGCACCCGGCCGAAGTCGGCCCCGAACCGCGACCCCGCCCACGCGACCAGCGCAGCAACCGACCGCTGCTCGACCACGACGCCCTTCGGCCGGCCCGTCGACCCGGACGTGTACATCACGTACGCCGCACGGCCGGCCGGCGCCACAACCGGCGGGGCGTCGTCCGCCGCCGCCTCCTCGGGCCACGAGTCCGGCGTCAGCACGCAGACGGGCGCCGCGTCCTCGAGCATGAACTCGACCCGCTCCGCCGGGTACGACGGATCCACCGGCAGGTACGCGCCGCCGGCCTTCCACACACCCAGCACCGCGACGAGCATCTCCAGGCCGCGCGGCAGGCGCAGCGCCACCACCGACTCCGGGCCCACCCCCAGCATGGTCAGGTGCGCCGCGAGGCCGGCCGCCCGGGCGTCCAGCTCGCGGTACGACACCGCGAACCCGTCACCGACCACCGCCACCGCGTCCGGCGTCCGCGCCACCTGCGCCGCGAACATCTCCGGCACCGACATCTCCGGTGCCACGAACGCGGTCTCGTTCCACTGGCGCAGCACCCGATCCAGCTCGGCCGCGCCGAGCACGTCCACATCGGACAGTCGCAGGGTCTGGTCGGCGGCCACCGCCTCGACGACCCGCACGAGACGTTCGGCGATCAGCGCGACCGTGCCGGGGTCGAACAGCGCGGCCGCGCCCGTCACCACGCCGCGCAGCCCCGCCGGCGTGCCGTCGCCGGTGAACGTCTCGCTGAAGCTCACGTCGATGTCGAACTTCGCCACCGACACGCCACCGACCGCGGCCGGCTCGGCCGGGCCGGCGTCCTCGACGGTCAGCATCACCTGGAACAGCGGCTGCCGCGACAGCGAGCGGACGGGCGCCAGCTCCTCCACGAGCCGCTCGAACGGCAGGTCCTGGTGCTCCAGCGCCCGCCATCCGGTCTCCCTGGTCCGCGCGAGCACGTCACGGAAGGTCGGGTCGCCCGCCAGGTCGGTCCGGAACACCAGCGTGTTGACGAAGAAGCCGATCAGGTCGTTCAGGGCTTCGTCGGTACGGCCGGCGACCGCCACTCCGATCGGGATGTCCGTGCCGGCGCCGAGCTTGGACAGCAGCACCGCCAGGGCGCTCTGCAGGACCATGAACACCGTGACGCCCTGTTCGCGGGCGATCTCGTGCAGGCGGCCGTGGACGTCGGCGGACAGCCGCAGCCCGGCGGTGTGTCCGCGGTGGTCGGCGACGATCGCACGGGGCCGGTCGAACGGCAGCCGCAGCTCGTCCGGCGCCCCGGCGAGGGCCTGCCGCCAGTACGCCACCTGCCTGGAGATGAGGCTGTCCGGGTCGTTCTCGTCGCCGAGCAGCTCGCGCTGCCACAGCGTGTAGTCCGCGTACTGCACCGGCAGCGGCGCCCACCGCGGCGCGTGCCCTGCGGCGCGGGCCTCGTACGCCGTGGTGATGTCCCTGATCAGTGGCCCGTTCGACCAGCCGTCGGTGGCGATGTGGTGGATGACCAGGACGAGGACCCGCTCCCGCGCCCCCGCGGTGAGCAGCGTCGCCCGGATCGGCACCTCGGATCCGAGGTCGAACACGTGCCCGAGCGCCTCGTCGATGGCGGCGGACAGCGCGCCGGCCGGGACGTCCCGGACGTGCAGGTCCCAGTCCAGCTCCTCCATCGTGAGGACGCGCTGGAACGGTTCGCCGTCGACGACGGGGTACACCGTGCGCAGCACCTCGTGCCGGCCGAGGACGTCCCGGAGGGCGGCGGCGAGCGCGGCGTGGTCGATCCGGCCGGGCAGCGGCAGCACCGTCGGCAGGTTGTAGGTGGTGCCCGGGCCTTCCAGCTGGCCGATGAACCACAGCCGGCGCTGCGCGTAGGACAGTGGGTACATCAGGACTCCTTCGAGTCGCGCATCGGCCGTAGCGCCGGCCTGGCTGGCTTCTGGTTCGGTGGTTCGGAGAGCTGATCCTGGAGCTGGTTGGCGAGACGCGCAACGGTCGGCCCGTTCAACAACGTGCGCAGCGGCACCTCGATCTGGAGCAGCGAGCGGATCCGGCTGATCAGCCGCACCGCGAGGAGGGAGTTGCCGCCGAGGGCGAAGAAGTCGTCGTCGACGCCGACCGTCTCGAGGCCGAGAATCTCGGCGAACGCCTGGCACAGCGCCGCTTCGTGGGCGTTGGCCGGCCCGCGGCCGCGCCCGGCCGCTGCCGCGAAGTCCGGTGCGGGGAGTGCCTTCCGGTCGAGCTTGCCGTTCACCGTGACCGGCAGCGCGTCGAGGGTCACGACGGCGGCGGGCACCATGTACTCGGGAAGCCGCGTCGCGGCGAACTCCCGCAGCGCCGGACCGTCGGCGGCGCCGACGACGTACGCGACGAGCCGACCGTCCCGGGCGATGACGGCGATCTGCTGGACGTCCTCGTGCGTGGCGAGGACCGCTTCGATCTCGCCCGGCTCGATCCGGAACCCGCGGATCTTCACCTGCTCGTCCGAGCGGCCCAGGTAGACCAGGTTGCCGTCGGCGTCCCACCGGACCACGTCGCCGGTGCGGTACAGGCGGCCACCATCACCGAACGGGTCGGCGACGAACCGCTCCCCCGTCAACCCGGCGCGGTCGCGATAACCGCGGGCCAACTGGGCGCCGGCCAGGTACAGCTCGCCGGCCACGCCTGCTGGGACCGGTGCGAGCCGGTCGTCCAGCACGTACACCCGGGTGTTGAACACCGGGCGGCCGATCGGCACCACCGCCGAGCCATCGGCGACGACCTCGAACTCGGTGACGTCCACCGACGCCTCGGTCGGCCCGTACAAGTTGAACAGGCCGACGTCCGGCAGCACCTGGAAGAACCGGTCCCGCACCGCTGCGCCGAGCGCCTCGCCGGAGCACACCACCCGCCGCAGCCCTGTGCAGTCTACGGCCTGTGGCGCCGTAAGGAATGCCTCCAGCATCGACGGCACGAAGTGCACCGTGTCCACCCGCTCGTCGCGGATCAGGTCAGCGACGTAGGCCGGGTCGCGGTGACCGTCGGGGCGGGCGATCACCATCACCGCGCCCTGGATCAGCGGCCAGAACAGCTCCCAGACCGAGACGTCGAACCCGAACGGCGTCTTGTGCAGAACGCGGTCGCCCGGCTGCAGCCCGAACCGGGACTGCATCCACACCAGACGGTTCACGATGCCGGCGTGCGACACGACAACGCCCTTGGGCAGTCCGGTCGAACCGGACGTGTAGATGACGTACGCCGGGTTGTCCGGCAGCACCGGTACATCCGCGGCGGACGCCGATCCGGACGCGTCGGTCTCCTCCGTCACCACGAAGGCGGCGCCGGCCGTCATGAACGCCACCCGCTCAGCAGGCAGGTCCGGGTCGATCGGCAGGTACGCCGCACCCGCCTTCAGCACACCCAGCAGCGCCACCACCATGTCGACACCGCGAGGCAGTTGAACACCCACCACCGACTCCGGACCGACACCACGGTCGATCAGCAGCCGCGCCATCCGGCTCGCCCGGTCGTTCAGGTCGCGGTATGACACCGACGATCCCTCGAACACCAGCACGGCAGCGTCCGGTGTCCGCCCGACCTGCGCAGCGAACAGCTCTGGAAGCGTTGACGCCGGAACCGAGGCCGCCGTGTCGTTCCAACCACGCAGCACCTGGTCCGCGTCGGCGGTGTCGAGCACCTCGATGTCCGCCAGCGGGGTCGGTGAACCGCTCTCCAGCGCCGTCACGAGGCTCGCCGCCGCCGTGGTCACCATGCGGATCACCGCCTCCGGGTCGATGGGCGCGACCGCGTCCACCACCAGCCGGAACCCTTCGCCGTCGTCGTCGACGGCCACCGACAGCGGGTAGTTGGTCCGCTCCCGGACCAGGACCTGCCGCACCTGCCGGCCCCCGCTGTCCGGCGCCGGTTCCCCGGCGCCCTGCTGCCCGCCGGCGTCGTGCCGGTAGTTGAACAGCGCGGTGAACAGCGGCTGCCCCGCCGGGATGGCGCTCGCCCGCTGCGCCGCCGTCAAGGGCGTGTGCTCGTGCTCCAGCAGGCCGGCCATCTGGCCGCGCATCGCGGCGACGGCGGCGAGCGCGTCGAGCTCGCCGGTGCGCACCCGCACCGGGAGCGTGTTCATGAACAGGCCCGGCACCCGGTCCGCGCCGGCGCCGGCGTTCACCCGTCCGAACAGGACGGTGCCGAACACGACGTCGTCGCGGCCGGACACCACGGCGAGCACCCTCGCCCAGGCGACGTGCATCAGCGTGGCGGGGCTGACGCCGAGCTGCCGGCCGGCCGTGCGCAGGCGCGCCGACAGGTCGGCTTCGAGCCCTCCGAAGGCGCTGACGACGCCGGAGCCGTCGCCGTGGACGTCCCTGATCCCGAACGCCGCGGTGGGTTCGTCGACACCGGCGAGCAGCTCCCCGAAGAAGCGCTCGTGCGCGCCGGTCTTCAGCGCCGCCCGGGCCTGCGCCACGAAGTTGCGGAACGGCAGCGGCTCCGGCAGGCTGCCGGCCCGGCCCGCCAGGATCGTGCGGACCTCGTCGTAGACGACCTCCACCGCGGTGTGGTCCTGCACCAGGTGGTGCATCCGCGCCAGCACCAGCAGGCGGCCGCCGGCGACCTCGGCGACGTGCAGGTCCACCAGCGGCGCCCGCCGCAGGTCCATCGCCGACCCGACCACCGACAGCAGTTCCGCCGCCGGGTCGCCGTCGCCGGACGGCAGCCGCACCTCGGTGACGGGCAGCGTCGCTTCCCGCCACACCACCTGCACCGGCTCCCGCAGCCCGTCCCACACGACCGCGGTGCGGAACACGTCGTACCGGTCGATCACCAGCTGCAACGCCGCCACGAACGCGTCGAGCGCGGCCCGGCCGTCCAGCTCGAAGACCCGCGGCACGGCGTACACGTCGTCGCCGCCGCCGGCGAGGAGGTGGTGGAAGAGGATGCCTTCCTGCAGCGGGGCGAGGGGGTAGACGTCCGCGACGTTGGCGGCACCGCCCGGCACACCGGCGATCACCGGCGCGAGCTCCTCCGCGGTCAGCTCGACGAGCGGCAGCATCTCCGGGGTGATCGCCTGCGTGCCGGCCGCGATCAGGTTCGGCGGCACCGCCACCGGCACCGGACCGGCGACCGCCGCCAGTCCCGCCGGCGACGGCGTGTCGAACAGCGCCCGGACCGAGATCGACACGCCCCGCGCCCGCAGCCACTCCACCAGCCGGACCACGAGCAGCGAGTGCCCGCCGAGGGCGAAGAAGTCGTCCTCCACCCCGACGGTGTCGAGGCCGAGGATCTCGGCGAACGCCTGGCACAGCAGTTCCTCGCGGACGTTGGCGGGGCCGCGTCCGGTCCCGGCGTTCGCCGCGAAGTCCGGTGCGGGCAGCGCCTTGCGGTCGAGCTTGCCGTTCACGGTGACCGGCAACGCGTCGAGCGTCACGACGGCGGCGGGCACCATGTACTCCGGCAGCCGCGTCGCAGCGAACTCCCGCAACGCTCCACTGTCGACGGTGCCCACGACGTACGCCACGAGCCGCCCGTCGCGGGCGAGCACCGCGACCTGGTCCACGTCCGGGTGCCGCGCCAGGACCGCTTCGACCTCGCCGGGCTCGATCCGGAACCCGCGGATCTTCACCTGCTGATCCGAGCGGCCCAGGTAGACGAGGTTGCCGCTAGCGTCCCAGCGGACGACGTCGCCGGTGCGGTACAGGCGACCACCGTCGTCGAACGGGTCCGCCACGAACCGGTCAGCGGTCAGCCCCGGACGGTTCGCGTAGCCGCGGGCCAACTGGACACCGGCCAGGTACAGCTCGCCCGCCACACTTGCTGGGACCGGTGCGAGCCGGTCGTCCAGCACGTACACCCGGGTGTTGAACACCGGGCGGCCGATCGGCACCACCGCCGAGCCATCGGCGACGACCTCGAACTCGGTGACGTCCACCGACGCCTCGGTCGGGCCGTACAGGTTGAACAGGCCGACGCCCGGCAGGACCTCGAAGAACCGGTCCCGCACGGCCGCACCGAGGGCCTCACCGGAGCACACCACCCGCCGCAGGCCGATGCACGCAGCCGCTTCCGGTGTCGCCAGGAACGCATCGAGCATCGACGGCACGAAGTGCACCGTGTCGACCCGCTCGTCGCGGATCAGGTCGGCGACATATGCCGGGTCGCGGTGGCCGTCGGGGCGGGCGATCACCATGACGGCGCCCTGGATGAGCGGCCAGAACAGCTCCCAGACCGAGACGTCGAACCCGAACGGCGTCTTGTGCAGTACCCGGTCGCCCGGCTGCAGACCGAACCTGGCCTGCATCCACACCAGACGGTTCACGATCCCCGCGTGCGACACCACGACACCCTTGGGTTGCCCGGTCGAACCGGACGTGTAGATGACGTACGCCGGGTTGTCCGGCAGCACCGGCACATCCGCGGCGGGCGCCAAACCGGACGCGTCGGTCTCCTCCGTCACCACGAAGGCGGCACCGGCCGTCATGAACGCCACCCGCTCAGCAGGCAGATCCGGGTCGATCGGCAGATACGCCGCGCCCGCCTTCAAGACACCCAGCAGCGCCACCACCATGTCGACACCGCGAGGCAGTTGAACACCCACCACCGACTCCGGACCCACGCCACGGTCCAGCAGCAGCCGCGCCATCCGTGCCGCGCGGTCGTCCAACTCCCGGTAGGAGACCGATTCACCGTCGAACACGAGCGCGGCAGCGTCCGGTGTCCGTGCCACCTGCGCCGCGAACAGCTCCGGAAGCGTCGACGCCGGAACCGAGGCCGCCGTGTCGTTCCAACCACGCAGCACCCGGTCCACGCCGGCGGGGTCCAGCACGCCGATGTCGGCGAGCGGGGTCCGCGCGTCGTCCTCCAGGGCGGCGACGAGGTGGGCGACGGTCGTGTGCAGCATGCCGGCGACCGCGTCGGGGTCGATCGGCCCGACCGCGTCGACGGTGATCCGGAAGCCGGTCTGCTCGTCCTCGATCGACACGGTCACCGGGTAGTTGGTGCCTTCCCGGGTGCGCACCGTGCGGACGCCGGTGAACCCGCCGGGCCCTTCGCCGCCGCCGTCACCCGGCTCGCCGGCGCCGTTGTGCCGGTAGTTGAACAGGGTCGCGAAGAGCGGCAGGTCGCCGGGCACCGCGCTGACCCGCTGTGCCAGCGCCAGCGGCGCGTGCTCGTGCTCCAGCAGCCGCGCCAGCTGCCCGCGCATCTCGTCGACCGCTGCCGCCACGTCCAGCCGGCCGGAGGGCATCCGGACCGGGAGCGTGTTCATGAACAGGCCGGGCACGCGGTCGGCGCCGGCGCCGGCGTTCATCCGGCCGAACAGGACCGTGCCGAACACCACGTCGTCCCGGCCGGACACCACGGACAGGACCCGGGCCCACGCGACGTGCATCAGCGTCGCCGGGCTCACCCGCAGCCGCTGGGCCGCCTGCCGCAGCCGGGCCGCCAGGTCCGGTGCGAGGGTCTGGCCGGCCCGGACCACCCCGGATCCGTCGCCGCGGACGTCGCTGACGCCGAACGCCGCGGTCGGCTCGTCCACTCCCTCGAGGAGGTCCCGGAAGTACCGCTCGTGCTCGCCGGTGGCCAGCCCGGCCCGCGCCTGGGCCACGAAGTCACGGAACGGCAGCGGCGCCGGTAGCGTGTCGGCGCGACCGGCGAGCACCGCCTCGATCTCGGTCGTGACGACGTCGAGGGCGGTGTGGTCCTGCACCAGGTGGTGCACCCGCAGCAGCCCCAGCCATCGGCCGTCGAGCACCTCGGCGACGTGCAGGTCCAGGAGCGGGGCGCGGCCGAGGTCCATCGACTGTCCCACCGCCGAGGTCAGCGCCGCGACCACGTCGGTGGCGTCGGCGGGGAGGCTGACCTCGGTCACCGGGAGGGTCGCGGTCCGCCACACGACCTGTACCGGCTCCCGCAGCCCCGTCCACACGACCGACGTGCGGAACACGTCATGCCGGTCGATCACCTGCTGCATCGCGGCGGCGAACCTGTCGATGCGGGTGCGGTCGTCGAACTCCAGCACGAACGACGTGACGTACACGTCGTCGCCACCGTCCGCGAGGAGGTGGTGGAACAGGATGCCTTCCTGCAACGGGGCGAGGGGGTAGATGTCCGCGACGTTGCCCGCACCACCCTCGACACCGCTGACGACCGCGTCGATCTCGGCGGGCGTCAGCTCGACCAGGGGCAGCATGTCCGGCGTGATCGCCTCCGCGCCGACGGGGATCAGGTTCGGCGGCACCTGCACGGTCACCCCACCCGACGCCGCCGCCAGCCCGGCCGGCGTCGCCGCGCCGAACAACGCCCGCACCGACACCGACACACCCCGGACCCGCAGCCACTCCACCAGCCGCACCGCCAGCAGCGAATGCCCGCCGAGCGCGAAGAAGTCGTCATCGACACCGACAGCGTCCAGGCCGAGCACCTCGGCGAACGCCTGGCACAACAGCTCTTCCCGGGCGTCGGCCGGGCCACGACCGGTCCCGGCACCGAACGACGGCGCCGGCAGCGCCTTGCGGTCCAGCTTCCCGTTCGGCGACAACGGCAACGCATCCAACGCCACCACCGCCGCCGGCACCATGTACTCCGGAAGCCGCGACGCCGCGAAGTCCCGCAACACCGCGCCGTCGACCGCGCCGACGACGTACGCCACCAGCCGCTCGTCCCGGACGATGACGACGGCCTGCGCGACCTGCGGGTGCTGGTCGAGCACCGCGGCGATCTCACCCGGCTCGATCCGGAACCCGCGGATCTTCACCTGCTCATCGGCCCGGCCGACGAACACGAGGTCCCCGTCGCCGGTCCACCGGACCACGTCACCGGTCCGGTACAACCGGCCGCCGTCATCGAACGGGTCCGCGACGAACCGCTCGGCGGTCAGTCCCGCCCGGCCGACGTAGCCGCGGGCCAGGCCGGACCCGGCGATGTACAGCTCGCCGACGACACCCGCCGGCACGGGCGAGAGCCGGTCGTCCAGCACGTACACGCGGGTGTTGGAGATCGGTCCGCCGATGTGCGGGGCCTGCCCGGCGGTCAGCGGGCCGGTCATGGCGGCGGCGACCGTCGCCTCGGTCGGGCCGTACGGGTTGATGAACCGCCGCCCCGGCGCCCACCGGTCGAGCTGCTCGCCGCTCAGCGCCTCGCCACCGGTCACCAGCGAGGTGACCGACGGCAGATCCTCGGGTGCGAGGACCCCGAGGACGGCGGGCGGCAGCCACGCGAACGTCACGTCGTGCCGGGCGATCACCTCGGCGAGGCCCGCCCCCGGCAGCAGCTCCCACGCGGGAGCGACGACCAGGCACGCGCCGGAGCTCAGCGCCAGCAGCAGCTCCCAGGTGGCCGCGTCGAAGCCGGTCGACGCGAACTGCAGCGCCCGGCTGCCCACCCCCAGCTCGAACTGCTGCGCCCGGGTCGCGACCAGGTTCACGGCGCCGCCGTGCGTGACCACGACGCCCTTCGGCGTGCCCGTCGAGCCCGAGGTGTAGATGACGTAAGCCGCGTTGCTCGCCCGCAGCTCGCCGCGTACAGGAGCGGCGGCCGGCGTCTCGATGACGGCGGGATCGTCGACGACCATCACCGGCAGCGGCGCGGGCACGGCGGCGCGGTGCGCGGAGGTCAGCACGAGCTGCGCCCCGGCGTCGGCGGTCATGAACGCGATCCGTTCGGCGGGCAGCTCCGGATCGATCGGCAGGTACGCACCGCCGGCCTTCCACACGGCCAGCAGCGCCACGATCAGGTCGGCGCCGCGGTCCAGGCAGACGGCGACCACGGACTCCGGACCGACGCCCCGGCCGGTCAGCAGCCACGCCAGCCGGTCGGCGCGGGCGTGCAGCTCGGCGTAGGTCAGCTCGACCCCGTCGCCGAGCACCGCCGGCGCGTCGGGTGTCCGTGCCGCCTGCGCGTCGAGCAGCTGCGGGACCGTCGCCACCGGGACGCCGACGGCGGTGTCGTTCCACTCGACGAGGACCTGCTGCCGCTCGCCGGCGGCGAGGACGTCCACGCCGGAGATCCGGGTCGACGGTTCGGCGAGCACGGCCTCGAGGGTCCGGACCCAGCGCCGGGCGATGCCGACGACGGTGCCGGCGTCGAACAGGTCGGCCGAGCCGATCAGCGTGCCACGCAGCCCGGCCGCGGCGCCGTCGGCGTCGAACGCCTCCGTCACCGTCAGCTCGAGGTCGAACTTCGCCGTGGCACTGGTCACCGCCGGCGCGGCCGGCCCGCCGGCGCGCAGCCCGGGCAGGTCCAGCGCTGCGTCGGCGAGGTTCTGCACCGTCATCATCACCTGGAACAGCGGGTGCCGGGCGAGGGACCGGGCCGGCGACAGCTCCTCGACGAGCCGTTCGAACGGCACGTCCTGGTGCTCGAACCCGGTGAGGGTGGTTTCCCGCACCCGGCCGAGCAGCTCGGCGAACGTCGGGTCGCCGGACAGGTCGGTGCGCAGCACCAGCGTGTTGATGAAGAAGCCGACCAGGTTGTCGAGGGCTTCGTCGGTACGGCCCGCGACGGCCGCTCCGATCGGGATGTCGGTGCCGGCGCCGAGCTTCGACAGCAGGACCCCGAGCCCGGCCTGCAGCAGCATGAACACGGTCACGCCCTGCGCCCTCGCGACCCGCAGCAGCTGGGCGTGGAGCGCGGCGTCGAGCTGCACCGGCACGGCGTGACCGGCGTGACCGGCGTGACCGGCGACCGCCGGCCGGCGGCGGTCCGTGGGCAGCGTCAGCTCCTCCGGCGCGCCCGCGAGGGCCTGCCGCCAGTAGCCGACCTGCCGGGAGATCAGGCTGTCGGGGTCGGACTCGTCGCCGAGCAGCTCCCGCTGCCACAGGGTGTAGTCGGCGTACTGCACCGGCAGTGGCGCCCACTGCGGTGCCCGGCCCGCCAGGCGCGCCGCGTACGCCACCGACACGTCCGTGGCGAGGGGGCCGGTCGACCAGCCGTCGCCGGCGATGTGGTGGAGCACCACGACGAGCACCCGCTCATCGTCGTCGCTGAGCAGCCAGGCCCGGATCGGTGGCTCGGTGGCCAGGTCGAAGGCGTGCTGGGTCGCCGCGTCGACCGCATCCGGCAGGCTTCCCGCCGGCACCTCGGCCTGCTGCAGCTGCCAGTCGAGGTCGTCCGCGGCGATGATCCGCTGGAGCGGCCGGCCGTCGACGGTCGGGAACACGGTCCGCAGCACCTCGTGCCGGCCGATCACGTCCCGCAGCGCCGCGCCCAACGCCTCCGCGTCGACCGCGTCGGACACGCTCAGCACCATCGGGATGTTGTACGTCGCGCTCGGCCCCTCCAACTGGCCGATGAACCACAACCGCTGCTGCGCATACGACAACGGCAACCGCTCCGGCCGCTCCCACGGCACCAACGGCCGGCGGGCCGTGCCCGCACCCGGCAGCCGGTCGGCCAACCGCGCCGGCGTCGAAGCCTCGAACAGCGCCCGCAACGGCAGCTCCACCCCGAGCACCGCCCGGACCCGGCTGACGAGCCGCACCGCGAGCAGCGAATGCCCGCCGAGGGCGAAGAAGTCGTCGTCGACCCCGACGGTGTCGAGGCCGAGGACCTCGGCGAACGCCTGGCACAGCAGCTCCTCCCGTACATCCGCCGGCCCACGGCCGGAGCCGGCGTGCGCGGCGAAGTCGGGTGCAGGCAGCGCCTTGCGGTCGAGCTTGCCGTTCACGGTGACCGGCAGCGCGTCGAGGGTCACGACGGCGGCGGGCACCATGTACTCCGGCAGGCGCGTCGCCGCGAGGTCCCGCAGCCCCGCCGCGTCGGCCGCGCCGACCACGTACGCGACGAGCCGCCCGTCCCGGGCGATGACGGCGATCTGCCGGACGTCCGGGTGCGTGGCGAGGACCGCTTCGATCTCGCCGAGCTCGATGCGGAACCCGCGGATCTTCACCTGGTCGTCGGCCCGGCCCAGGTACACGAGATTGCCGTCGGCGTCCCAGCGGACGACGTCGCCGGTGCGGTACAGGCGGCCACCGTCGCCGAACGGGTCCGCCACGAACCTGTCCGCGGTCAGTCCCGGACGGTTCGCGTAGCCACGGGCCAGCTGGACGCCCGCGAGGTACAGCTCGCCCGCGACCCCGGCCGGAACCGGAGCGAGCCGGTCGTCAAGGACGTAGGTGCGGGTGTTGCACACCGGACGGCCGATCGGCACCACCGCCGAGCCATCGGCGACGGCCTCGAACTCGGTGACGTCCACCGACGCCTCGGTCGGGCCGTACAAGTTGAACAGGCCGACGTCCGGCAGCACCTGGAAGAACCGGTCCCGCACCGCTGCGCCGAGCGCCTCGCCGGAGCACACCACCCGCCGCAGACCCACGCACGAACCCGCCTCCGGCGCGGCGAGGAACGCCTCCAGCATCGACGGCACGAAGTGCACCGTGTCCAC
>NZ_JBFANF010000049.1:0-91937 GCF_040674675.1 Dactylosporangium sp. NPDC049742
ATCCTCGGACACGACAACAGCCGTGTCACGGGGTCAATCAATTGGCACTGGCTTAACAAGCACCCTGTTGAGTTCTCAAACAACCAACACACACCTTGAAACCGCCTCTTTGTTGAGGCGCTCTCTCGGGGCCTTCGTAACTGTAGAACGTCTCGGTCGATTTCGCCAAATCGCGATTCCCAGGGGATTCGCTAGCATCGCCCGATCACACCCGCGCTGACGCACACCCAAAGGTGAGTGAAATTGCGGATGGCCTCGCACACCGGCCGATGATCGCGCTGCGACACATCCGCCCGGCTCGTGCTGGCTGTGCAAACTTACTCTCCCCCACCAGCCCTGTCAACAACCGCCCAGGACCCGGCGCATCGCCGGCACGATTTCCGCAGGTGAGAACCGGGTTGCGGCGAGCGCCTCGGCCCTCGCGACGGTCTCGCCGAGCGTGGCGGCCGGCGCCGAGCGGACCACCGCGAGCAGCCATGCCTCCAGCAGCGTCCCGTCCGAGGGAAGTTCCAGCTCCGGGGGTGGGACGGGAGCAACCGGGGAGGTCAGGGGCTCACCGGCGGACGCGTACAGGCCGGGCAGGACGCCGACCCGGAACGGATGCACGCACGTCGGCACCCCTGTGTCGGCCGTCACCCGATAGCCGAGGGAAGCCGAGAACGGGACGGCGGGCGACGGCCGCGCGGCGACGTCGAAGGCACCCAGCGGCAGGCGCTGCCCCGGACATGCGACGCACGTCTCGTCCCGGAGCTCCTCAGGGGTGAGCATCGGAGAAGCGCCGGGGGTCGAAGAGGCCGAGTGGATGCCGGGTCGCGCCGGTGAGCGCCAGGTCCGCCAGGATCTCGCCCACCACGGGGACGAACTTGAACCCGTGGCCGGAGAAGCCGCACGCGACCGTGACGTTCGCGTGCCCGGGATGCGGCCCGATGACGAAGTGGGTGTCCAGGGTGTTGGTGTACATGCAGGTCTTGCCCCGCAGGTAGGTGCCGGCGACGCCGGGCACCCGGTCGGCGAGGTGCGCGGCGACGGATGCGATCTCGTCGGGGCGGATCGACCGGTCGATCGTCTCGGGCGTGGTCACCTCCCCGCCGCGGAAGAACGCGACCTTCACCCCGCCGGTGGGGCCGTCCAGCGCCGGGAAGCCGTAGACCTGCGTCTCCGGCGGCCCCTCCCAGATGAAGATCGGCTGGCGGTCCGGCAGGTACGCCGAGACCCCGCCGACGGGCTGGAAGAAGAACTGCACCTGCCGCTCCACGGAGAACGGGATGCCCAGGTCGGCGAGCAGCGAGGGCGCCCACGGCCCCGGGCAGATCACCAGCGCCCCGGCCGAGTAGGTGCCGCGAGCCGTCCGCACCTCCACCGCGGAGGACGACGAGGTCCATTCGGTGACCGGCTCCTCGAAGCGCAGCGATGCGCCCAGCGCCGAGGCCCGGTCGAGGTTGGCGCGGACCGTCTCCTCGGGGCGGACGAGCCCCGCCTTCCGCTCGTACAGGCCGACCTCGTGCGGCTGGGGTCGCAGGTTGGGGAACCGCCGGCGGATCTCGGCCGCGTCGAGCATCTCGTGCGGCAGCCCCCACTGCTCCGAGCTGCGCCGGCTGCCGGCGACCGTGAGGCTGTCGGGCGCGCCGATCATGATGCCGCCGCACAGGTCCATCAGGTCCCGCCCGGAGTCCCGCTCGAGCGCCGCCCACAGCTCGTACGAGCGCAGCAGCAACGGCACGTAGGCCGGGTCCTCGAAGTAGGTCTGCCGGGTGATCCGGGACCCGCCGTGGCTGGCGCCCTGGTCATGGGCGGGCCCGAAGCGCTCCAGGCCGAGGACGCGCCGGCCGCGGGCGGCGAGATGGTGCGCCGCGGCGCTGCCCATCCCGCCGAGCCCGATCACGATGACGTCATAGGTCTCCACTGGTCGTCGAGACTACCGGCTGTAGAACTCCACGATGAGCTGCTCGTCACACAGGACGGGCACCTCCCGGCGCAGCGGCAGGCGGACCAGCGTCGCGGTCAGCCCGGAGATGTCGACGCTGAGGTACGGCGCGGTCCGCTCACCCACGTGCGCGCCCGCGGCGGCCACCACGAACGGCGCCTTCTGCCGGCTCCGCTCGGCGACCTGGATCACGTCGCCGGGCCGCAGCCGCGCGGACGGGCGGTCGACCCGGCGGCCGTTCACGGTGAGGTGCTGGTGGGTGACGACCTGCCGGGCCTGGTAGATCGTGCGGGCGAAGCCGGCCCGCAGGACCAGCGCGTCGAGGCGGGTCTCCAGGTCGACGATCAGTTCCTCGCCGGTCTTGCCGGGCCGGCCGGCCGCCCGGTCGAAGGCGTGCCGCAGCTGGCTCTCCCGCAGGTTGTACTGCGCCTTCAGCCGCTGCTTCTCCAGCAGCCGGACCTTGTAGTCGCTGTGCTTCGGGCGGCTGCGCCCGTGCTGGCCGGGCGGGAACGGGCGGCGCTCGAAGTACTTGACGCACTTGGGGGTCAGCGGCATGCCGAGCGCCCGGGACAGCCGAACCTTCGGCCGAGACTGGTTCATTCGCAACCTCTCTACTAAGGTAAGCCTAACCTTAGGAGGTCTCCTTGTCCGGGATCAAGCTCCCCACCGCCGCGGAACGGCTCCGCACGCTGCTGGCCGCCGCGTCATCCCTGACGCTGCACGTCCCCGGTCACCGCTGCGACCTCATCGGCCGCCATCACGTCGACGAGACCGGCCGGGTGATCGTGGAGCTGCCCGCCGGCAGCCACGTCGCCCTGCTCGTCGAGGCCGAGCGCGACCTCAGCGCCGTGATCGAGATCACCGACGTCGCACCCACCTCGATCAGGGGAAGGGTCAGGTCCAGGGCCACGTACCAGGGATGGCTGCAGCCGGCCGGCGAGCGCGACGGCGACCTGCGGGCCGTGCTGGAACTCGCGGAGGCGACCCTGGTCGACCCGGTCCTCGGCGAGGCCCAGATCGAGGCGGACGAGTTCGCCGCGGCGCGCCCCGACCCCCTCGCGAAGGACGAGGCGGACCTGCTGTGCCATCTCACCGGCGCGCACCCGGAGGCGATCGAGCACCTGTCGCGGCTGATCCCGCCGCACCACCTGCACGGCGTGCGCCGCATCGTGCCCATCCGGATGGACCGCTTCGGCGTGGTGCTCCGGCTGGAGTTCGCCGCCCGCCACCGCGACGTGCAGCTGCCGTTCAGCGCGCCGCTGCGCACCGCCGAGGAGGCCGCGCCGCGCATGCACGAGCTGCTCGCCCGGGCCCGCTGCTGCCAGCGCAACCACTCCGGGCACTGAGGCACTACCATCTAGAGATTTACATCTCTGGATGGAGGCTCAAACCCATGCGCCGAATCCTGCTCAGCACCCTGGCGGCCGCGGCGATCCTGCTGCCGTCCCCGGAAGCGTCGGCCGCGCCCGTCACCAGCTGGACCAGCACCCCGGGCACGGCGTGGTGGACCGACGCGACGCTCACGGTCAGCATCGACGACTCGGTCCGCCCGTCCGTCGCGGCCGCGCTGACCCGGGCCGTCACGCTCAACGGCGGCACGGTCCTGCGCGAGCCGGGCACGCTGCGGCCGCACATCGCCGGCGGCGACTGGTTCAACACGACGAGCGGGCGCTGCCTGCTCGGCTTCAACGCCAAGGCCGGCGCGACGTACTACTTCCTGGCGTCGGCGCACTGCGTCCCGGCGGTCGGCGCGACCGTCTACGCCGGCACCGGGACCGGGACCGGCACGGTCCTCGGCGTCGTCGCGGCCCGGGACCCGAGCTACGACTACGCGCTCGTGCGGTACACCAACACCACCATCGCCAAGCCCAGCGCGGTGAACCTGTTCGCGGGCGGCCTGCAGCCGATCACCTCGTTCAGCTCCGGCACGGTGGGCCAGGCCGTGCGCCGCACCGGGCCGAACGGGGTCCGCACCGGCACGATCACCTCGCTGAACGTGACCATCAACTACGCCGGCGGCACGCTGTACAACATGATCCGCACCACGGTGTGCAGCGAACCCGGCGAGAGCGGTGGCCCCCTCTTCGCCGGATCCGTGGGCATCGGCATGAACTGGGGCGGCAGCGGCAACTGCGCGACGGGCGGCACGAGCTACTACTCCTCGGCCCGCCGCGCGGCGACGACTTACGGCGTTGCCCCTTACTAAAGTCCCGACCCCGTGTCACGTTTGAGCGGAAGGATTTCGATCTACGAATAGGGGAAGCGGATGCGGCTCGGCGTCCAGTTACCAACCTCCGGCGCCCTCGCGGGGCCCGCGAACATCGCGCGGGTCGCGAAGGAGGCCGAACGCCTCGGGTACGACTCGGTGTGGACCTACGAGCGGCTGCTGCGGCCGATGGCGGAGATCTCGATGTTCGGCGCGCCGCCGGCACGCATCCCCGAGACCTACCGGCTGACCTACGAGCCCCTGGAGACGCTGAGCTACGTCGCCGGGATGACCGAGACCGTCAAGCTCGGCACCAGCGTGATCGACGCGCTGCTGCACCCGCCGATCGTCCTCGCCCGCCGCTTCGCCACGCTCGACCAGCTCAGCGGCGGGCGGGTGATCGCCGGCCTCGGTCAGGGCTGGATGCCTCAGGAGTTCGAGGCGGCCAATGTACCGATGAAGCGCATGGGCGCCGGGATGGACGAGGTCGTCGCGGCGATGCGGGCCTGCTGGGGGCCCGACCCGGCGGAGTACCAGGGCCGCTTCTACAAGATCGAGGCCTCGGAGGTGAACCCGAAGCCGGTGCAGCAGCCGATCCCGGTCCTGTTCGGCTCCACCACCCCGGCCGGGATCGCGCGGGCCGCCCGGATCGCCGACGGCTTCAACCCGATCGCGTTCTCGCCGGAGCAGCTGACCGAGACGGTCGCCACGTTCCGCCGGCTCGCCACCGAGGCCGGCCGGGACGCCGCCGCGCTCACCGTCGTCGCCCGCGCCAACGTGCCGCTGACCGACGACCCGATCGGTGAAGGCAGGCCGTTCCTCGGCGGCTCACCCGAGCAGGTCGCCGAGGACGTCGCCCGCCTCGAGGGCAGCGGCGTCGACGAGATCCTCGTCGCCAGCATCCGGCAGACGGACATTGACCTGGAGCTCCGCCTCCTCGACCGGCTCCGGAAGGCGGTCGACCGGACCGCCTGATGCCAGCTCTTGCTGTCGCGTGTAAGAATTCTCTTACAGGTGTCGAGCAGGGATGAGAGGTGGCGTCGTGAAGGCGTTGGTCCAGGACGCGTACGGGTCCCCGCGGGACGTCCTGCGGCTGCGGGAGGCCGACCCGCCGGAGCCCGGCCCGCGGCAGGTGCTCGTGCGGGTCGCGGCCGCGTCGGTCAACCCGGCCGACGTGTTCCTCAGCACCGGCAGGCCGTGGCTGGTGCGGCTCGGCGCCGGGCTGCGCCGGCCGCGGCGCAGCATCCCCGGCGGTGACGTCGCGGGGGTCGTCGAGGCGGCCGGGGCGGAGGTGACCCGCTTCCGCCCCGGCGACGCCGTCTTCGGCCGGTGCGTGGGGGCCTTCGCCGAGCTGGCCGTCGCCGCCGAGGACGACGTGGCCGCGAAGCCGGCGGCGATGTCGTTCGAGGCGGCGGCCGCGGTACCCCTCGCGGGCACGACGGCGCTGCAGGCGCTCCGCGACGTCGCCCGGGTGCGGCCCGGGCAGCGGGTCCTGGTCGTCGGCGCGGGCGGCGGGATCGGCGGGTTCGCCGTCCAGCTCGCCAGGCACTTCGGCGCCGAGGTCACCGGGGTCTGCGGCACCGCGAGCGTGGACCGCGTCCGGTCACTGGGCGCCGGCCGCGTCATCGACCACACGCGCGAGGACTTCACGGCCGGCGACGACCGCTACGACGTCATCCTCGACAACGTCGCGGCCCGGCCGCTGTCGCGGGTCCGGCGGGTCCTCGCACCGGCGGGCGTGCTGATCCCCAACAGCGGCCGCGGGCGGCTCGCCGGCCTGGACCGGATCGTCGCCGCCCGGCTCACCGGCCTCGTCGTCCGGCAGCGCATGGCGACGTTCATCGCCCGGGACAGCCGCGACGACCTGGTCACGCTCGCCGGGCTCGTCGAGGCGGGCGCGCTCGTGCCGCCCGTCGGCGCGACCTACCCCCTGGCGGCCGCGGCCGACGCCCTCGCCGAGGTCGCCGCCGGCCACGCCCGCGGGAAGCTGATCGTCGTGCCCTGAGGGGCGGCGTTCCGTGAAGGTCCGCGTCCCCTGAAGGTCGGTGCCCCCTGAGGGTCAGCGCTCCAGGACGGGGACGAGGCGCCCGGGCGGCGTCGCGCGGCGGCTCCACTCCCTCGGGTAGCCGACCGAGACCTCCTGGTGCCGCACCCCGTCCTGCCAGGTGGTGCGGGGGATGTGGAGGTGGCCGTACACGACCTCCTGCGCCCTGAACCGGGTCGGCCACTCCGCGGTGAGGTCGGTGCCGCACCACAGCGCGAACTCCGGGTAGCGCAGCACGTCCGTGGGGTGCCGCACGAGCGGGAAGTGGTTGACCAGCACGGTCGGCAGCTCGGCGGCGGCGGCCTCCAGGCGCGGCTCGGTCTGCTGGACCCTGGCGCGGCACCAGGCGTCGCGGCCGCTGTACGGGTCGAAGTGCAGCAGCACCTCGTCGGTGCCGACGATGCCCGCGGCCTGGGCGGTCGCCATGGCCTCCGCGGTGCTCGACGTGCCCGCGGGCCACCACGAGTAGTCGTAGAGCACGAACAGCGGCGCCACGATCACCGGCCCGCCCTCGCCGTCCCACACCGGATACGGGTCCTCGGGCGTGACGACCCCGAGGTTGCGGGCCATCGCCACCAGCCGCTGGTAGCGCTCCTCGCCGCGCGACTGGTCCGGGTCGTCGCGGGTCGTCCACAGCTCGTGGTTGCCCGGCACCCAGATCACGTTGGCGAAGCGCTCCCGCAGCGTCCGGAGCACCCACCGGACATCGGCGACCTTCTCCCCCACGTCGCCGGCCACGATCAGCCAGTCGCCGTCGTCGGTCGGCTTCAGCTGCTCGACGATCTCCCTGTTCTCCTGATACGACACATGCAGATCACTGATCGCCAGCAGTCGTCCGGTCACGATTGGACCTTAGCCGCTGGCATCGCCCGGTGACGATCTCGTCCGTGCGGAACACGACGCGGGGCCCGCACAGGTGCGGGCCCCGCGGGTGGTCGGCGACCGGTCAGCCGACGGTCGGGATCGGCACCACGGTGTCGGTCGGAGCAGGCACCACGGTGTCGGTCGGGACAGGCACCACGGTGTCAGTGGGAACTGGCACCACGGTGTCGGTCGGGACGGGCACCGGGACGCTGGCGCACGACGGCGTCGAGCCGGGCACCGGGGTCGCGCTGGTGGTGTCCCCCGGCGACGGCGTCGCGCTGGTGTCACCGGGCAGCGGCGTCGAGTTGATCCCCGGCAGCCCCGTCGAGGTGTCGCCGGGCAGCGGCCACGGGTTGGTGCCGGGCTGCACCGACGTGGTGTCGGCGGGCAGCGGCACCGTGCCGGCGGCGCCACCGGTCGGCACCGTGCCGTCGCCGGGCGCGGGCGTCGCGGTGTCGCCGGGCAGCGGCACCGTGGTGTCGCCCGGCGTCGCGATCGGCGTCGACCCGTCCATCCCGGGCGGGATGATGATCGGCGCGCCGGTGTCGGTCGGCGCCGTGGTGGGTCCGGCGGGCAGGTTCGGGTCGGGCGTCATGCCCAGGCCGCCGGGCGTCGTCCCCGGGTAGACCGGTGGCAGGCCCGGGTCGACGGTGCCGCCGGGTGCCGGGGTGCCGAACGTGCCGGCGCCCGGGCTCGTGGCGCACGGATCCGGGACCGTGAACGGGCCCGCGTTCGGGTCGGTGGTCATGGATGGGTCCGGCGGCTGCGCGATGCTTGGGTCGGTCCACGGCGGCATGGTCTCCGCGACCCGTGCCATGCCGTCGCCCGTCGCTTCGTGCGCGCCCGCCGTCTGTACGATCCCGCCGGTCAGCGCGACGAGGAACCCCGCCGCCCCGACCACGACCGGAATCCGGAGCCGGCCGCCTTTCGGGCGCTGTCGTGTCTGAGACATCTCGTAGAAACCCCCGTTGGTCTCGCTCGATTGCCCTTCACCCTATGTAGTTGGCCAACTACAGATAGCTGAAACGCGAGATCTTTGTCGTATCTCGCGACGCGCCGTAGCGCCACGCCGACGAAGAGCAGCAGGATGCCGGTGACCAGACGATGGTGTTCACGCCGCCGACCGCGCCCACGCCGGTCGGGGCCGAGGGGGCCGCCTGGATGCCGGCGACGCCGTTGGATCCGTTGGTCCGGTTGGCCTTCACGGAGGGGCTGGCGGACGTCGTGGCGGCAGGTGGCTCGCGCGAGCCGCTGGGCCCGGCGGGGGTCGTCGCGGGCGGCACGCCGGCCGGCGTCGGCGGGGGCGTGGTCGCGGTGGCGACCGGGTGGGAGGCGGCCGCCCTGGTGGGGGCGGTCCGTGCCACGGACGCGGCGCCGGCGGCGGGTGCGGCCCGGCCCGACGGCGCGGGCCGCTGAGCTTCCTGCGCCCGGACGGGGGCCTTGCGCGGGATCCTCTTCGCGGGCGCCGGCGACGGTCCGGCGGGTCCCGCGGGAGCACCGCCGGGAGCACTGGTGGCGGCGGTCGCCGGTAAGGCTCCTTCGGTGGGCCGGGGCGCCTCGGCGGCGCCGGCCCGATACGCGAACGCGAGAACGGCCAGGCCGACACCGGCGGCGACGCTCACGCCCAACATCACCAGTCGCGACACCTCGCGACCACCGCAAGCAGGCAATGTGCACCTCCTCGAAGATCCACTTCGGGAATCGCCCACAGATCGTTGGTGTGCCTTGCGAATTCGTGACGTCTGATCTTTCGCCACCCGGGTCGCACCGCCCGCTTTCGGGGTGCAGGCGGCACCTTCATGAAAAGAATGTGCCAACGATGACAGCGCCGTTGACCAGCACCTACTGATGCTCATAGGTTTCACATCCTTGGATGGATGGAGGCACTATGAGGTTGAACAGAGGCGGGCGGGTGCTCGCCGCGGTCGCGACGCTGGTGGGGGCCGCGGCGGCTCCCCTGGCGGCGGCCCCGCCGGCACTCGCGGTCACGAACCCGGCGAGTTATGTCAACACGCTCGTGGGCACCAACGGCGGCGAGACGTTCCCGGGCGCCGACACGCCCTACGGGATGGTGCAGTGGAGCCCGGAGAACACCGCCGGCAACCAGACCCGGACCGTGCGGCCCGGCGGCTACGGGTACAACGCCACCCGCGTCCGCGGGTTCAGCCTGACCCACATGTCCGGCACCGGCTGCGCCGGCGGCTCCGGTGACATCCCCTTCATGCCCTACGTCGGCGCCGTGAACTCGTCGCCGTCGGCGGACACGACCGACGCCAAGTACGCGAGCAACTTCTCGCACGCCGACGAGACCGCCACCGCCGGCTACTACCGGGTGGGGCTCAGCTCCGGCGTCAACAGCGAGCTGACCGCGACGACCCGCACCGGCTCGGGGCGCTTCACGTACCCCACCGGCAGCACCGCCTCGATGCTCGTCCGCACGTCGAACTCCGAGGTCGGCAGCAGCGCCGCGACGGTGAACATCGACGCCGCCAACCGGACCATCAGCGGCTCGGTCACCAGCGGCAACTTCTGCGGGTACATCAACGCCGTCGGCCGGCGCAGCTACTACACGCTGCACTTCACGGCGGTGTTCGACAAGCCGTTCGCGAGCGTCGGCACCTGGCAGGACGGGACGCTGCGGGCCGGCACGACCAGCGCCTCCGGCGGCACGACCTACGGCACCGACGGCTGGCCGGTCGCCGGCCGGGGCTCCGGTGGCTACGTCACGTTCGACCTCAGCCAGGGCACGGCCGTCGGCGTGCGGGTCGGCATCTCGTACGTGAGCCAGGCCAACGCGCAGGCGAACCTCGCCGCCGAGAACCCGGCCGGCACGACCTTCGACACGGTGCGCCAGCGGGCCACCGACGCGTGGAACACCGAGCTCGGCCGCATCGACGCCACCGGCGGCACCACCGCCCAGCTGCAGACGTTCTACACCGCGCTCTACCACGCGCTGCTGCACCCCAACGTGTTCAGCGACACCAACGGCCAGTACGTCGGCATGGACCAGCAGGTGCACTCGGCGGCGAGCGGCCACGCGCAGTACGCGAACTTCTCCGGCTGGGACGTCTACCGCGGGCAGGTGCAGCTGATCACGCTGCTGCGCCCCGACGTCGGCGCCGACATCGCCCAGTCGCTGCTCAACCAGGCCACCCAGAACGGCGGCGTCTGGGACCGGTGGACGCACAACCAGGGCGGCACGCACGTGATGACCGGTGACCCGGCGCACGCGGCCGTGCCGAGCATCTACGCCTTCGGCGGCACCGGCTTCGACGCGACCGGCGCGCTCAACTCGATGGTGCACGCGGCGACCACCGTCACCGCGGCGGACCTGAGCCGCGACGGCTGGAACGTGATGGTCGTCGGCGAGCGGCCGTCCCTGGACAAGTGGCTGTCGATCAACTACATCCCGGCCAACGGCAACGCCTGGGGCGGCGCCGGCGAGACCCTCGAGGACTCGGTCGCCGACTTCGGCGTCTCGCAGCTCGCCGCGCGCCTGGGCAGCACCGCCACCGCCTCGCAGTTCCTGGCCCGGTCGCAGTACTGGAAGAACGTCTACAACCCGGGCAACGGCGGGTACATCCAGGACCGCAACGAGAACGGCACCTGGCCGTCGTTCAGTCCCGGCAGCTCCAACGGCTTCGCCGAGGGCAGCGCGGCCCAGTACACCTGGATGATCCCGCACAACGTCCGCGGCCTCTTCGACAAGATGGGCGGCAACGCCACCGCCGTCAGCCGGCTGGACTCCTTCTTCCACAACAGCGACGGCAGCTGGGCCCTGACCGGCGCGGGCGGCACCAAGTCCGAGATGGACAACGAGCCGTCGATCGGGGTGCCGTGGCTCTACAACTTCGCCGGCCGCGCCGACAAGGCGCAGCAGACGATCCGCCAGGTGCTCAACGCGCTGTGGGCGCCGACCCCGTCCGGCATCCCCGGCCAGGACGACCTCGGCGCGATGTCCGCCTGGTACGTGTGGTCCGCCATGGGCATGCACCCGCTGACCCCCGGCCGCGCCGAGCTGCTCCTGTCCGCGCCGCTCTTCCCCGGCGTCACCGTCAAGCGCGGCAACGGCAAGACGATCACCATCACCGCGCCCGGCGCCGCCACGTACGTGCAGAGCCTCACCGTCAACGGCACCGCCTCCACCCGGGCGTGGCTGCCGGAGTCCTTCGTCGCCAACGGCGGGACCCTGGCCTTCACGGTCGGCACCACCGCCAACCCGTCATGGGGCAGCGCTCTTGCCGACGCCCCGCCGTCGTTCGACACCACGGTCACGCCGCCTGCCACGAACCTGGCGCTGAACCGGCCCGCCACCGGCTCCGCCGCCTGCAACACCAACGAGGGCCCCGCCAAGGCCGTCAACGGCAGCGTCTCCGGCGGCACCAGCGACAAGTTCTGCTCGACCGCCGCGACCAAGTACCTCCAGGTCGACCTCGGCGCCGCCACCGCCCTCAAGTCGGTGACGGTCCGCCACGCCGGCGCCGGCGGCGAGAGCACCACCTGGAACACCCGCGACTTCGACGTGCAGGTGTCCTCGGACGGGACCACGTGGACCACGGTCTCCCAGGTCCGCGGCAACACGGCGAACGTCTCCACCCACACCTTCACCGCGACCGCCCGCTACGTGAAGATCAGCATCATCGCCGCCGAACAGGGCACCGGCGGCGCGACCCGCATCTATGAGTTCGAGGTGTACTGACACCGCTCTTTTTCTGGCCGTCCCCGCGCACCCCGCGCGGGGCCGGCCCACCTCCCGCTTGCGCTACGCATCGGTGTCCGGCTCTGGATCGCAGCAACGACGGTCACTATTCGAACATGGACGAATGCTCCTCGTGCATGGACTGTCGGCCGGTCTCGGCGCGCTCTTGTGCCTGATCCGCGGACCGGAACGGTGTGCCCTCCCACCGCCACGGATGATCGGCCAGGACGAGCGTGTTCCAGCCGCCGCCGAGGCAGTACGGGCCGCCGAACAGCGCGTCGACCAGCTCGTGCCAGCGGTCCTCGTCCTCGTGCCGTACCAGATCCGCCGCGTCGGCGATCACGAGGCACTGCCGCAGCGAGGCCGCACGGTCGCCGATCGCCTCCAGCATGTCCAGCCATCCGCGGCTCGCCGCGTAGGGCAGCTGCAGCACGCCGGCGAGGTGCTCGACGGCGCGGGCGGCCGTGGTGCACGCCGCGCCGAGCGCGATCCGCACGTCGGCCTCGTGCTCGTACGCCGCCATCCGCAGCTCGTCGACGAGGTCCTGGAACCGGTCCGGCGGCAGCTCCACCGCGACGACCTTCCCGCGCGCGGCCGCGATCCGCGCCACCAGCGCCCGCAGCGCGTCGTCGTCGATCTCATCCATGGCCCCAAGGGTGCCAGGGTCTCCCGACTGTGTTTGCATCAAAGCATCGGACCGGCCGGCGCACAGGGAGGCCAGACATGGCGAAGCCCGCTCGGCTGAGCGCGGGGATGCTGCTGTACCGCCGCTCAGACCAGGGAATCGAGGTGCTCGTCGGGCACATGGGCGGCCCGTTCTGGGCCCGGAAGGACGCCGGCGCCTGGTCCATCCCCAAGGGCGAGTACGACGAACACGAGGACGCCCAGGCCGCCGCCTTCCGCGAGTTCGAGGAGGAGCTCGGCGCCCCCGCCCCCGCGGGCACGCCCATCGGCCTGGGCGAGGTACGCCAGAGCGGCGGCAAGGTCGTCACCGTGTTCGCCCTGGAGGGCGACTTCGACGAGCAGACCGCGGTCAGCAACACCTTCGAGATGGAGTGGCCGAAGGGCTCGGGCGTCATCCAGTCGTTCCCCGAGCTGGACCGCGTCGCGTGGCTCGGCCTGGAGACCGCCAGGACCAAGCTGGTCAAGGCCCAGGCCACCTTCCTCGACCGGCTCCAGCAGCACCTGGAACCCACGCCGCCCTCGCCTTGAGGACGCCAGGCCAGTCATCGCGAGGTGGCCCTGTCCCCGGAGCCACGGCGCGCCGAGCATGGGCCACATGCGAATCTCCGACGCGACAACCCTGCTGGCCCGCACCCCGACCACGGTCTCCGCGCTGCTGCTCGACCTGCCCGACGAATGGCTGCACCGCGACGACGGCCCGGGCACCTGGAGCGCGTACGCCATCGCCGGCCACCTCCTGCACGGCGACGAGACGAACTGGCTGCCCCGCATCCGCCTCATCATGGAGCACGGCACCGACCGCCCCTTCGAGCCTTTCAACCGCGTCGCCATGCTCTCCTGGGACCGCGAACCGGTCGCCGACCTGCTGGACCGCTTCCGCTCCGTCCGGTCACGCTCCCTGGAAGACCTCGACGCGCTCGGCCTGACCCCTTCCGACCTGCCCCGCTCCGGCACCCACCCCGAGTTCGGCACGGTGACCCTGTCCCAGGTCCTCTCCGCCTGGGTCGCCCACGACCTGACCCACGCCGCCCAGATCGCCGAGGTCCTCGCCGGCCGCCACCGCGACGACGTCGGCCCCTACCGCCGCTACATGCCCGCCCTGGACCGCTTCGCCCCCGCCGAGTAGCCGCCACCCCGTCGATACACTCACCAACGGCAGCGCCGTAGCGCAGAGGTTGACGCGCCCGACTCCGGATCGGAAGGACGCCGGTTCGAATCCGGCCGGCACTGCCTCCAGCGGCCCACGAGCCCCACCCGCCGAGGCCACGTTTTCTGTCGTACCCCCGTGGTTGAGTGTCTCCATGGCCAGCCGGCTCGCTCCCACCCCAAGACCAGGACGCCTGGGTAACTCCCCACAACGACCGACGCCCCCACGGTCTGGACCGCGCCCGCGCTCTCCAACCCGGAAACAGGCACCCACGACTCCTACGAGCCCGCGCCAACGAGCCCACCACCTCACAGCACCCCACCACGACCTCCGACAAGGCGCGGACGAAGCGACAACAAGCCAAGCACTCGGCCACGGCCTCAAGAACGACACGGACGCAGCACCCGCGCAGGCAGACAGCTGTCACCCCCACGCGAGCACCACGAGGAGCGCAACCACGACGAGGCGACACTGACGAGCCCACCCGACCAGAGCACCCCCCAGCCACAGCTCCGAGAAGGGGGACACACGGTTCGGGGAACGGGCCACGGCTCCGAGCGGACCACGGCTCCGAAGGCGCGGACGGAGCAACAGCAAGCCGAGCACTCCAGCCGCAGGTCAGAGAAGGCACGGACGCAGCACCCCACAGGCGGCAGAACCCCCTCCCGCCCGAGCGCTCCGAGACGGCGCAGCCGACGAGCCCACCACCAGATCACCCCGCCACGACTTCGACAAGGCGCGGACGGAGCATCAGCAAGCCGAGGACCCCACCACGGGTCCGAAGGCACAGACACAGCACCGCCCAGGGCGAGCAGAACCACTCCCGCACGGTTTCCGAGGCGGCGCAGCCGACGAGCCCACCGATCAGAGCACCACGCGACGGTCTTGAGGGGGCGTGGGTGGAGCGAAGCTCCCCCAGTGGGGAGCGCGGGCGAAGCCCGTGCGCGGGGAACCAACTCCACCGCCAACGCGAAGCGGCGCAGTCCGCTGAGCAGACTGCGCCAATCGTGTGGAGTTGAGGGGACTCGAACCCCTGACCCCCTCGATGCGAACGAGGTGCGCTACCAGACTGCGCCACAACCCCAACCGGCCCGCCGGAGTGGGCCGGGGCCAAGAGTAGCAAACGGGTTGGACGGGGCGCGAATCAGATCACTGACCTGACGCCCGCGTGTCGTAGGGGCGGCCCCGGACGGCGCCCAGGGCGCCCAGGCGGGCGGCTTCGCGGCGGGCCCGGTCGCGTTCGGCCAGCTGGGCGGCGACGGCCTCGCGGCGTTGGGCGGCGCGGCGGAGTTGTTCGCGGCGGACCTGGGCCTGGCGGCGGGCGATCCATGCGGCGTACTGGGCTTCGCGGCGCCGGCGACGCTGCTCGGCGAGGGCGCGGGTGCGCAGGTGGGCGACGTAGGCGACGAGCAGGGCGCCGGTGACGGCGAAGCCGACCCAGAAGCCGCTGCTGACGAGGGCGACGCCGCCCAGCTCGACGAGGTTGAGCAGGACGAGGGCGAGCAGGACCCGGCGGCGGCGGTACATGGCGCGGGGCGCCCGGTGTGGACGGCGCCGGCGGGCGGTGGGCGGCACGACCCGCAACGGCGGCGGGGCGGCGCCGGCAGGAGACGAAGCGGGAGAAGAAACTGTGCGGTGCACCACTGTGCGGGGCGGGTTGACCGGGCGGCGGCCGGGGATCGTGCGCTGGCGGCGGTCAGCGCGCATCCCGGCACGGGTCAGCACCCGTGCCGTGGACAACGCCCGCTCCGCCACCAGCCGCTCTGTGGCGTCGTACCGGCGCACCAACGCGGGCGCCAAGGCCAGGAGCCCAGCAGCGGCAAGGACGGCGAGGAGCACCGAGGTCGGCACCCTCACGCCTCCGTTCACCGACTTCGTGCGCCGGTCCCCCCAGGCGCGCGAAGTCATCCAAGTCTGTGGAAGTTACAGCGTGGTAACTCCGACTCAGAACAGTACGGGTTGCGCAGCGTTACACCACGTCAACACGCAGGAGGAAACACCCGAAAAGGAGGAGCCGGGTGGCGTCAGGCAGCGAGGACTTTGTGCCAGCGGGCGAGGAGGCCGCCCTCGGTGGAGACGTCCTCGGTGGTCATGGCGTAGCCGAGGTGGTCCCGCCAGTCGCCGTCGATGTGCAGGTAGCGGTGGTGGTACGCCTCCTGGCGGAAGCCGAGCTTCTCCACGACGCGCCGGCTGGCGAGGTTGTCGGGCCGGATGTTGACCTCGATGCGGTGCAGGCCGCCGACGCTGAAGGCGTGGTCGACGGCGAGCGCGAGCGCGGTCGGGGTGATGCCCTTGCCCGCGTGGCGGGAGTCGACCCAGTAGCCCGCGTAGCCGGAGCAGAAGGCGCGCCGCACGATGTTGCCGAGGGTGAGCTGGCCGACGAGCTCGTCCTCGTAGCAGACGGCGAACGGCATGGCGCTGCCGGTGCGGGCGGCGCGGCGCAGGTCGGCGTGCACGGCGCGGAACGCGGCCGGCGAGTTGAGGTCGTGCCACGTCCCGTACGGGGTGGGCTCCCACTTCGACAGCCACTGCTCGTTGGCGCGGCGGACCTCGGCCCACGGGCGGGCGTCGGCGCGCCGGTAGGGCCGGAGGGTGACGGGGCCGTCGGTCAGGACCGCCGGCCATCCAGGCTGACTCATCGCCGTCTATCCAACATGATGACGTCCACTGTAGAGCCCGCGGCGGCGCTGATCACCTTCTCGCCCAGGACCATGAGCCCGTTGGCGTCGGCGAGGCCTGACAGCGTGTACGGGCCGCCGGCGAGCGGCATGACGGTGTAGCCGCCACCGCGGCGTTCGGTGATGTACGCGGGGCGGAACTCCCGCATGCCGGAGGGCGAGCTGACGGTCTCCAGCAGGTGCGCGCGCACGCTGGGCCGGAAGACGGGGTCCGCGCCGGCGAGCAGCTGGATGACGGGCCGGGCGAGCACCTCGAAGCCGATGAGCGCGGCGCCGGGGTCGCCGGGCAGGCAGACGATCGGCACGCCGTTGACGCCGGCGGCGCCGCCGATGGTCCCGTAGCCGAGCGACGAGCACGGGTACACGGAGAGGTCGGAGAAGACCACGGACCGCGACAGGATGCGCCGGACCATGTCGCCGGGGCCGGTGCCGGTGCCGCCGGTCGTGATGATGAGGTCCGCGCGCAGCATCTGGTCGTCGAGCAGGCCGCGGAGCCCTTCGGGGTCGTCGTCGCAGATGCCGACGCGGTACGCGTGGGCCCCGGCCTCGGCCGCCGCGGCGGTGAGCGCGTGGGAGTTGGCGTCGACGACCTGGCCGGGCTGGCTGGCGCGGCCGACGTCGACGAGCTCGTCGCCGGTGGCGATCACGACGACGCGGGGGCTGGGGCGCACGACGACGTGCCCGATGCCGCTGGCGGCGAGGACGGACACCAGCGGCGGGGTCACGTACGCACCGGCACGGGCGAGGACCGCCCCGGCGGGCAGCTCGTCGCCGGCGCGGCGCACCCCGTGGCCGCGCTTCGTCGGGTGGTACACCTCGACCGCCGCCATGCCCTGGTCGGTCATGCCGGGCGGCACCACCACGTCCGCCGACACGGGCATGAGCGCGCCCGCGGCGACGGAGAAGCAGGTGCCGGGGGTCAGCCGGACCGGCCGCCAGCTGGAGGCGACGAGGTCACCGACGACGCTGAGCCGGACCGGGCGGCCCGGCTGCGCGTCGCTGATGTCGTCGAACCGGGCGGCGTAGCCGTCGATCGCGGAGTGGTCGAACGCGGGCACGGGGCCCGGTCCGACCACGTCCTCGGCGAGCACGTTGCCGTGCGCGGCGGTGATCTCAAGGTCCAGCGGGGGCAACGGGCGCAGGCCCCGGAGCACGCCGGCGAGATAGTCGGCGAGTGGGACGCGCGCGTTCGACCCGACGCCCGCATCGCGTGCGGCGTCGTGGTGGGAGCCCGTCGCTGGAACCGCTGTCACCCTCGCAGTTCCTTCTCCACGAACTGGGTCAGCCACTGGCTGAACGCCGGGCCGAGGTCGTCGCGCTTGCACGCGAGCTGGACCACGGCCTGCAGGTACCCGAGGGGCATGCCGGTGTCGTACCGGGTGCCGCGGTAGACGATGCCGTGCACCGGGGTGCCCTCGGCGAGCAGCAGGGCCATCGCGTCGGTCAGCTGGATCTCGCCGCCGGCGCCGGGGCCGATGCGGCGGATCGCGTCGAAGAGGGTGGGGGGCAGCACGTACCGGCCGATGACGGCGAGGTTGCTCGGCGACTCCGCGGGCTTCGGCTTCTCCACGAGGCCGGTCACCTGCAGTACCTCGCCCGCCTCCGCGGACAGGTCGGAGGGCTCGACGGACGCGATCCCGTAGCGGCTGGTCTCGTCGGGCTCGACCTCGATGAGCGCGAGGACGATGCCGCCGGTCTGCGCCTGGAGGTCGAGCATCGCGGGCAGCAGCGGCTCGGTCTCCTCGACGAACTCGTCGCCGAGCAGGCACGCGAACGCTTCGCTGCCGACGTGCGACTCACCGTACGAGATGGCGTGACCGAGCCCGAGGGGCTCGCCCTGCCGGCAGGTGTAGATCTCGGCGAGCTCGCTGGGGCGCTTGACCGCGGCGAGCCGCTCGTCGTCACCCTTCTCCTGCAGGCGCGCCTCGAGGTCGGGACGGCGGTCGAAGTGGTCGACCATCGATGTCTTGCCCCTGCCGGTGACCAGCAGGATGTCTCGGATGCCGGCTGCCGCGGCCTCTTCCACGATGTACTGGAGGACGGGCCGGTCAACGACCGGCAGCAGCTCTTTCGGCACGGCTTTGGTCGCCGGGAGGAAGCGGGTGGCCAGGCCCGCCGCCGGGATCACGGCTTTGACAGCCCGCTGGCGCTGCGCCGCGGGCTGGTGAGGAGTCGTGTCAGGCATGTGGCAAGGCTAGCCGCCGCGGCTCTGTCGTGGCGGTTGTGCCGCCTTTGGCGCGCCGGGCGTCACCTCCGTACTAGCCTTCGCGGGCCCCTGCGCACCCGTGAACGACTCCCGCACACCCGGAGACGCGCCCGGAGACGCGCCCGGAAGCGGCCCCGGAAGCGGCCCCGGAGGCGCATCCGGAGGCGGACCCGGAGGCGGACCCGGAAGCGGCACTGCCACGACCACGTCGGGGGCGATCTTGTACGTGTCGCGGCCGGCGGCCTTGGCCGCGTAGAGCGCGTCGTCCGCGGCCTCCAGCACGGCCGCTCCCGTCGCGCCGTGCACCGGGAAGACCGCGATGCCGATCGAGACCGTCACCGGGATGCGGCGCGGCGGCTGGCCGGGCGTGGAGGAGACCACGAGGACCGGGCTGCGCCGTACCGCGGCGCCGAGACGCTCGGCGAGGACCGCGGCGCCGGTCGCGTCGGTCTCCGGCAGCAGCACGACGAACTCCTCGCCGCCCTGCCGGAACGCGAAGTCGACCTCGCGGATCTCCGCCCGGAGCCGGCGGGCGAACTCGGCCAGCACCGCGTCCCCGGCCGCGTGGCCGTAGGTGTCGTTGACCTCCTTGAACCGGTCGAGGTCCAGGGCGAGCGCGGCGAGGCTGCGGCCGAACCGGCTGGCCCGCTCGACCTCGCGGCGCAGCGACTCGCGCAGGTACCGGTAGTTGGACAGGCCGGTCAGCGGGTCGGTGAGCGACAGCCGCTGCGCCTCCTCGTGCACCCGGACGTTGTCGACGGCGACGGCCGCCTGCCCCGCGAACGTCCGCAGCGTGATCAGGTCGGCGTCGTCGAACTCGTCGAAGCCGTGCCGGTCGTACAGGGCGAGCACCCCGCGCGCGGCGGGCGGCAGGTCGGACTGGGGCTCCAGGCCCGTGGTGGGCCCCACGCCGGGCGCCGCGATCGGGACCGCGACGTACGTGATGCAGCGCGGCTCGACGGTTGCCAGGACCGGCCCGTCCCGGTCGACCCGGCCCCGCCGCGGCTCACCGGAGGCGGCGACCGTGCCGAGCAGCCCGTCGCCGAGCTGGAGCCGCAGGTCGGCGACGTCGAACCCGGCGAGCCCCTCGGCCACCTGCCCGCGCAGCTCGCCGCTGGCCGGGTCGACCATCAGCACCACCCCGGACTGCGCGCCGGTCGCGGCCGTCGCCGTCTGCAGGATGACCTGCAGGATCCGGTCGAGGTCATGGGTGCCGGCAAGGGTGTCGCCGAGGACGCCGAGCTGCCCGCGCAGCTGGTCGCGGCTGGCGGTCAGCGCCTGCACGTACCCCTGCATCTCGCGGGTCATCCGGTTGAACGTCTGGCCGAGCCGCCCGACCTCGTCCTGGCTGCGGACGGGCACGCGGGCGCTGAGGTCGCCGTCGGCGACGCGCTCGACCGCCTGCGCCAGCTCGGTCAGCGGGTGGGTGGTGGAGCGGGCCAGCCACCAGGCGACGCTGACCGCGACCACCCCGGCGCAGGCGACGACGGCGACGAGCACCGCGTAGAGGCCGCCGGTGTCGGGCTCGGGCACCGACAGGGCCAGGGTCAGCGGCTGGTCGGGCTGCGGCTCGAGCCGCCGGACCAGCAGGCCGCCGGGCGTGGTGCCGGTCGCGCCGCGGTCGAGCTTGGCGGCGACGCGCGCCGCCTCCGACTCCGTCTGGTCCGTCGCGAGCGAGTCGACCCGCACGCCGCTGGCGTCGGTGAGCCAGGCGAGGAGGGTGGCGTCGACCGGCTCGACCGCGTACGCCCGGCCGATGCGCCGCGAGCTCGGGTCGAGCACGTCGACGGACGCGGCGATCGCGGCGAACGGCGCGTGGGCCGGCGCGGCGCAGTCGGCCCACGGCTTCGGCGGCAGCAGGCCCGCGGTGGTGAGCACGGTGCCGTCGGCGCCGCTCACCTCGACCGCGCGGGCCAGCCCGCGCTGGACGGCCCGCTGGGCCGCGTCGGGCTGGTCGCCGTCGGCAGTGACGAGGGCCGTGGTCTCGGCGGCGAGCCGCAGCCGCTGGCAGGTCACGGCGAGGGCGGCCTCGACGTTCTGCGCGCCGGACTCGAGCCGCTCCTTGGCCCGCTGCTGGCTGACGGCGGAGACGGCGATGCCGACGAAGATCGCGCCGAGCAGCACCGGTCCGAGCACGACCGCCAGGAAGGCGGCGGTGAGCCGCGCCCGCAGCGTCACGTCCGTCCTCCCGAGGCTGTGTTTCTGCGATGCTGTCACAGATGAGGAGGATTTGAGCGGTGCCGCCTGCGGTGTCCCCGAAATCCGAGCTCCGGTCGCACATCCGGTCCGCTCGGCGCTCCTCCGCGCACCCATTTTCTGACAAGTCGCTCATTGAGGCTGTTTCCGCCATGGTACGGGCAGCCGGCGCACGCACGGTCGCCGCCTACGCGCCGCTGCCGTTCGAGGCGGGCGGGCCGGGACTCCTGCCCGCCCTGGCCGCCGTGGCGCCGCGGGTCCTGCTGCCCGTGCTGCTGCCCTCGCGCGACCTGGACTGGGCCCGCTACGACGGGACGCTGGCCGGCGGGCCGCTCGGCCTGTCCGAGCCGACCGGCCCGCGGCTCGGCGTCGACGCGGTCCGCTCGGTCGACCTGATGCTGGTCCCGGCGCTCGCCATCGGGCTGGACGGGACGCGGCTCGGCCAGGGCGGCGGCTCCTACGACCGGGTCCTCGCCCGGGTCACGGCACCGACGATCGCCCTGCTGCACCCGGGCGAGCTCCTGCCGTCCGTGCCCGCCGAGCCGCACGACCAGCGGGTCTCGGGGGCCCTGGTGGGGGCTACCGCCAGGTATGAGACCGCCCACCTCCACTGGACGAAAGGATGTGCGATACCGCACTATTGGCACTCGATAGGGTTGAGTGCCAATGATGGAGGCTGAACGGTGCCTACCTACCAATACGCCTGCACGGCCTGCGGCCACCAGCTCGAGGCGGTGCAGTCGTTCACGGACGACGCGCTGACCGAGTGCCCCGAGTGCCAGGGTCGCCTGCGCAAGCAGTTCTCCGCGGTGGGTGTGGTCTTCAAGGGCTCGGGCTTCTACCGCACCGACTCCCGCTCCTCGACGAAGTCGAGCAACTCCTCGTCGACGTCGTCCTCGTCGACGTCCGAGTCGAAGTCGTCGTCGGACTCGAGCTCGTCCGCTTCGTCGTCGTCGGACTCGAAGCCGGCCGCGGCCGCGTCGTCGAGCACCTCCTCGGCGGGCGCGTCGACGAAGTCGGCGTCCTCGACCGCCTGAGGTCTCCTCGACCGCCTGAGGTCGAGCCCACCACTCGGCGCTACGCCCCACCGGTCACCGGTCCGGGGCGTAGCGCTGTCTGTGCCGGTCCGTCAGTCCCAGTGCGGGGGGCGGTCGGCGAGCAGGCGGTCGTCGTTGGACGCGCTGCGCTCGCCCCAGCCGGCGTCGGTGTCGTCGGTCGTGGTGTCCGGCAACACGACCAGCTCGTCGGCGAAGTCTTCGAAGCTCACTTCGCGCTGCTCATCGGTGGATGCCCACTCGTTCGTCGTCGCCACGCGGCGAGCGTACTCCGGCGAGTTTGCGGGAAGTTGGCCGAATGACGACAGTCGCCCTTCCGTCGACAGGTCACACTCGGCGGCATGACAGACGACAGTGCCCCCCAGCACCAGACCGACCCGCGGCAGGCCGAGCAGGCGGCGGACGAGCAGCCGACCGTGCGCCTGGACCAGGGCGACCCGGACGCCACCCGTCCGATGTCGCTCGCCGATCTGCTGAACAGCGACTGAGGTTCCCCCACCGGGCCGGGTCTGGCGGCCGGGCCCGGTGGGTACGCTCGTGGCGTGAGTGACGACGCCTTCTGGCGGCGGCCGCCGGAGGGGGCCGCACCGCCACCGCCGGCAGCCCCGGCCGAGCCCGCGGCGGTCCCCTACACCGGTGCGCCGCGCAGCGCGCCGCCCCCGCGTGGGTGGCGGCCGCCGACCGTGGACCGGCCGGCGGCGCCGCGGAAGCTCCCGGCCCAGGATCCCGAGCGGATCGACCGGGAGGAGCAGGCCGCGACGATCCTGACCAAGGGGATGGGGATCTTCGCCGGCGCGGTCATCCTTGTGCTGCTGCTGATCTTCTGCGGCCGCCTGCTGTTCTGAGGGCTAGAAGCCGTCCCAGACCATCTTGGCGCCGGTGTCGCCAGCCTTGAAGACGTAGTAGAGGGCGGCCACCGCCAGCACCACGGTGAGCCCGCTGAGCGCCCAGTGGGCGACGGCGGGACCGATCGGCTCGCCCGGAGCGGGGCGGACGACGTACGCCATGACGAGCGCGACCAGGGCAAGACCCACCACGATCAGGAACAGCGTGCTGCCGAAGTCCTCGTGCTCGCTGATCTTCGCCTGCAGCTGGTCCGACTGGAAGTTGGCGCTCTTCTCGAACGACTCGCCGGACTCCTTGGCGGCGAACACGGCGCCGGGGGTGGCGACGGCCAGCACGATCGTCGTCCAGCGGGCATGGCGGCGGGCGGCCGGCCAGACGGCGTACAGGATGCCCGCGACCGCCAGCAGCGGCACGAGCACGACTGCCGCATGGATGAAGAACGGGTGAGCCGGTAGACCGAGCACACGTTCGAACACGGGGCCTCCTCTTCGTCGGTGCGATCCTCCCCCACCGGACGTGTACACAACCCGAGTACCGGCAGTTCAATCAAGAGCCCGGAAACATTTGAACGGTTCCAGGGTGCGTGGTGTTATTGAAAGCGTGTCGGGTGAGGACTTGCTGCGCGCCCGGGGTCTGCGGGTGACGCGGCCCCGGCTGGCCGTGCTGGAGGTCCTGGAGGCGTCGCGGGGGCAGGCGCAGGGTCACCTGGACGTCGACCAGATCGCCGCGCGGGTCCGGGCCCGGCTCGACACCGTCTCCACCCAGGCCGTGTATGACGTGCTCAGCGCGCTGTCCAGGGCCGGCCTGGCGCGGCGGATCGAGCCCGCCGGCAGCCCCGCGCGATACGAGTCGCGCGTCGGCGACAACCACCATCACATCGTCTGCCGCGGGTGCGGGGAGATCGCCGACGTTGACTGCGCGGTCGGCGACGCGCCGTGCCTGACGCCGTCACAGGCGCACGGGTTCGTCCTCGATGAGGCCGAGGTCACGTTCTGGGGGCTGTGCCCCGCCTGCCAGCAGCGGCTCGCCGACGACCCGGTCGAGGACCTGTCGAGTTGAGCGACCCGGGGCTCTTCGGACCGGACTCGGTCACCTGGCGGGTGCACCGGGAGCCCATCGTCACCGTCGGCGGCCTGCGCAGCCTGTACCTGCAGGCGCTGCTCCCCCGGGCGGTCGCGGGCGTGGAGCAGAACAGCCGGTACCGCAAGGACCCGTGGGGCAGGTTCCAGCACACCGCCATGTACGTGGGGACGGTCGTCTACGGCACGACCGAGCAGGCCGAGCGCGCCGGCCGCCGGGTGCGGGCGATCCACGCGAAGATGACCGCGACCGACCCGCGCACCGGCGAGCGCTTCCGCGTCGACGACCCCGACCTGCTGCGGTGGGTGCACGTCACGGAGGTCGAGTCGTTCATGGAGGCCGCCCTGCGGGGCGGGCTGCGGCTGAGCGGGCCGGAGATCGACCGCTACTACGCGGAGCAGACCAGGGCGGCCGAGCTCGTCGGGCTCGACCCCGCCACGGTGCCGGACTCGGCGGCGGCGGTCGCTGACTACTACGAGCGGATGCGTCCCGAGCTGGAGCTGACCGTCGACTCCGCGGCCACGGGGCTGTTCCTGACGCTGCCCCCGCTGCCGTACGGGCTGGGCCTCACCCCCGTCCGGGGCGCCGCGTTCGGGGTGTCGGCGCTGGCGATCGGCCTGCTGCCGGCGTGGGCGCGCCGCCTGTACGGGCTGCCCGGCCTCCCCGGGACCGACCTCATCGCGTCGGCGAACGCGCTGGTGCTCGGCCGGATGCTGAGCGTCATCCCGATCGACTGGATCTCCCCGCTGCGCCGCGACGCGATGCGCCGCCTCGCCTCCTGAGGACCGCCGCCGCACCACCGTCACACCGACGCGCTTCGCCGCGTTGAGCCGTTGGCATGAAACTTCCATGGCTCGCGCTCGCCCTGGCCACCGTCGCGCTCCCGCTGGCCCTCGGCACTTCCCCGCTCGACGTTGTTCGATATGCCGGATATTTCGTTTATGCCGTCGTCGTGCCGGGGACGCTGCTGTACCGCGCGATCCGGCCCACGCCGCGGTCGCTGCTCGAGGATCTCACCTACGGCACGGTCGCCGGGCTGCTCGCCGAGACCGCCTTCCTGACCGTCGCGAGCCTGCTCGACCTGCGCGGCTGGCTGTGGGCGTGGCCGCTGCTGGTGATCGTCCCGCTGGCCCGCTTCCGGAAGCACCCCTGCTATCCCGACCGGCCGACGGCGGCCTGGTCGTGGGCGGTCGCCGGGATCGCGGCCGGGTTCCTCGCGTACCTGACGGCGGCGTTCCTGGCGGTCAACCCGGCGCTGCCGACCGGCGGAGCGCACGACTACATGATCGACCAGCTGAACCTGCTCGCCGTCAGCGCCGACCTGAAGCACCACTTCCCGCTCACCGTCCCCGAGCAGGGCGACCGGACGCTGGGCTACCACTGGTTCGCGTACGGCCACGTCGCCGCGAGCAGCCTGATCAGCGGCGTCGACCTGCCGGTCGTGTGGTTCCGGCTGGACCTGCCGGTGCTCGCCGTGCTGGCCGTGTGCCTGCTCGCGGTCACCGGCCGGCGGGTCGCCGGGCATCCGTGGGCGGGCCCCGTCGCGGCGGCGCTGATGTTCACCGTCGGCGAGCTCGTCCCGCAGCAGCAGACACCGGCGTTCTTCGGCTCGATCACCGCGTACTACAGCTGGTCGAGCCGCTCGCTGCTGTTCGGCGCGGCGCTGAGCATGCCGCTGATCGCGGCGGTCGTGTCCGTGCTGCGCGGCGGCGGGCGGCGGGACTGGCTGCTCGTGCTGCTGTTCGCGGCCGGGACGACCGGCGCGAAGTCGACGATCGTCCCGCTCTTCGGGGCGGGGGTCGCGGCGGTCTGCGCGGTACACCTCCTGCGGCGACGGCCACAGCGGACCCCTTGGCTGCTCGGTGCGCTACTTGCCGCGGTCACGGTGGGTGCGGTCGCCGTCCTCTACGGGTTCGAGGGACAGGGCCTGCGATGGGGACCCTTCGCGATCATGCTCGACTTCGTCGGGAGCCAGCGGCACGGCACCACGGTGCGCGACGTCCCGCTCATCCTGTGGGGTCTCGGCGCGTACGGCATCGCGATGGGCGCCCGTCTCGCCGGCGTGCTGCTCCTTCGCCGCTGGGATGACGCCTGCGTCTTCCTGGCCGGCACGACCGCCGCGGGCGTCGCCGGCACGCTGTGCGTCTGGCACGTGTCGTGGAGCGAGCACTTCTTCGTCGTCGCCGCCTGGCCGTGCGCGGCGATCCTCTCGGCGACCGGCCTGGTCCGCCTGCCCGGCTCCCCGCGCGCGCTGTGGACGGCGCTCGCGGCGGCGGCGGCGCTCGCGGCGGTGTCGGTCGCGTTCACCCTGCCGGTGCCGCGGCATCGCTGGTGGGTGCCGCTGCCGGTGTACGCCCTGGGCGCCCTCGTCCTGGTGGCGGCCCTGCTCCTGCACCGGCGCGCCGGGGTCTTCGGGGCCCTGGTCGTGGTGCTCTTCGCCGGTGCGGCCCGGCTGCCGTTCGACGCGGCGACGAACGCGAACCTCGGCGTCGCGTACCACATCCGCATCACGCCCGACCAGGTCGCCGGCGCCCGCTGGCTGCGCGCCCACAGCACCCCCGCGGAGTACGTGGCCACGAACGTGCACCGCGTCGGCGGCAGCGGCCTGATGCGGGAGCAGAGCCTCGCCTACTGGATCTCCGCGTACAGCGAGCGCCGCGTCCTCCTGGGCAGCTGGGGCTACTCGCCCGAGTCGACGGAGTCGCAGTCCCGCGCGCACCGCATCGGCCCGGCACTCGCCTACTGGGATCCGGAGCGGCTGGCGCTCAACGACGCGGCCGTGCTCGACCCGACCCCGTCACGGCTGTCGTGGCTGTGGCGGCAGCGCGTCCGCTGGATTCTCGTCGACCGCGCCCACGGTACGCCGGCCGCGGCCCTGCCCGCCCTCACCGACCTGGCCTGGCAGCGCGGCGACGTCGCGGTCTACCGGCTCCGCGCGCCCTCGAACTGCACGCCCGTCAGCTGCTCCGACAGCGTCCAGAGCCGCTGAGCGTCGGCCGGGTCCTTCGCCCGCTCGACCGGCTCGACGACGCTCGGCCAGCCCCGGTTCTCCCCCATGCCGTCGGGCCCGATGAACTGCCCGCCTTCCGCCCGCGGGTCGACCGCCGCGTACAGCTGGTTGAGCGCCCCACGGGCGGCGGGCTGCGCGAGGACGGCGTTGCCGATGCGCATGAACGCCTTCATGACGCCGGTCGGCCCGGATGTCTGCAGGTTCGTCGCCGAATACCCCGGATGCGCGAGGACGCTGCGCACCGGCGAACCGGCCCTCCGCAGCCGCCGGTCGAGCTCCAGCGCGAACAGGACGTTGGCGAACTTCGACTGGCTGTAGTACCTCGTCGGCGAGTAGCTCCCGGCCCCGTCGAGGTCGTCGTAGTGGATCCTGCCGGGCCGGTGCAGCGTCGAGCTGACGGTGACGACCCGCTCGCGGATCAGGCTGTCGCTGCTGTCGTTGCCGTCGTTGCCGTCGTTGCCGTCGCTGCCGTCGTTGCCGTCGTTGCCGCCGCCGAGGAGGAGGCCGGTGAGCGCGAAGTGCCCGAGGTGGTTCGCGGCGAACTGCAGCTCGTGCCCCTGTGCGCTCAACGTCCTCGGCGGCATCATCACCCCGGCGTTGTTGACGAGCACGTCGATCGCGACCCGGTCGCGGCGCAGCCCCGCGGCCAGCGCCCGCACGGAGTCGAGATCCGCCAGGTCCACGATCCTGAGCTCCCCGCCCCCGAGCTTCTGGACCGCCGCCCGGCCCTTGGCCTCACTACGGACCGCCATGATCACCCGAGCACCCTTGGCCAGCAGCGCGCGCATCGTCTCGTACCCGAGCCCGCTGTTGGCCCCTGTGACGAGGAACGTCTTCCCGCCCTGATCCCCGATCTCCGCCTCAGTCCATCGCATGCCTGCATCTTCACTCCATGTGGCACTGAGTGTCAATAACGCCCTTAAGTGCCATAGTTGTCGTACGGCGAATAGAATGCCCTGCGTGAGCCTCGCCGAACGCAAACGCCAGCTGGTCCGCGACGAGCTGACCGACGCCGCGCTGCGGCTCCTGGCGTTCCAGGGGTTCGAGGAGACCACCATCGACCAGATGGCCGCCGCCGCGGGCGTGTCCCGCAGGACGTTCTTCCGCTACTTCCAGTCCAAGGAAGACGTCATCATCGAGCACCTCAGCGACCTCGGCCGCCAGCTCACCACCACCCTGTCCACCCGCCCCACCACCGAACCCCCCGCCGTCGCCCTCCAGCACACCCTGCGCACCCTCACCGACACCTTCTGGGAGCACCCCGAGAAGTCCCGCCGCCTGGCAAAGATCATGGTCACCACCCCCCCGCTGCTGGCCCGCTACCTGGAACGCCAGGTCGGCTGGCGCGCCACCCTCTCCACCGAACTCGCCACCCGCCTGCGCACCGACCCCACCACCGACCCCCGCCCCGCCGTGCTGGTCGCGGTCGCGTTCGCCGCCTTCGACACCGCCCTCATCCGCTGGGTAGCCCAAGACCCCGCCCCCGACCTGAACACCCTCCTCACCACCTGCTTCACCGCCGCCTTCCCCACTTGACCAAACAACGGCTCCAGCTGCGGAGTCGTCCGGATCCACGTTCCGACCACGCTTGACCGGCAGAACAGGTTGGAACAGAGCCAGGCGACAACGACGCCGGCGGGGCATGAGCAGCGCAAGTCGCACCACGCCCCCGCAGACCCGGAGACGACCAGCAAACCTCGCCCCCAGGCACGGCGGCCACAGCAACGTCCACGACCGCGGGCTCAGGCAGTCCGCACAACACCGCAAACCAAGGCACCGCGCTGCACAGGCCGAGCGCCAACACCGCAGCCCGATCCCCGCGCTCCGCAGGCCAAATCTGGACACCAACCACAGGCAGTCCGCGCACCGCAAGCCAGCCCCGCGCGCGACAACCCGAAACACCGCAAGAAGCAGGCCAGTCCCACGCGCCGCAAGCCAGGCCCCCGCCGCAGGCCGATCCCGCGCCGTAAGCCGGGCACCGCGCTTGGCAGGCGAAGCTCGGCACGATGCAGGCCACCCCCGCACGTCACCAGCCCGACCACCGCCAAGACCAAGCACAACGCCGCCAGGCCTGGGCACCAACCACAGGTGGTCCGCACGCCGCCAGCCGGGCACCACGCGCGGCAGACCGAAACTCCGCACGATGCAGGCCAGCCCGGCACGCCGCCAGCCCGGCACGCCGCCAGCCCGGCACGCCGCCAGCCCGGCATCGCACAGCGCAGGCCGGCTCCGTGCGCCGCTGGGGCGGGTATCGCGCGTCGCGGGGCGGGCTCTGCGGGCTGCGGCGCCCGACCCTGCGGGTGCGTGGCGGCTGCGGGGACAGGAAAGCTGCGGGGACGGAAAGGCTGCGGGGGCGGGAAAGCTGCGGGGGCGGGAAAGCTGCGCGGAGGACAAACTGCGGGGACGGGGAGGCAGGCGCGGGAGTCGCTGTGCCGGATAGAGGGACGGGGAGCGGGCGGGCTACGTGGTGGGGCGGTCTACGGCGGTCCAGGGGTCCTTCGCGGGGGCGTCGAGGCCGGCGGGGCAGGAGCGGCGGAAGTCGCACCAGGAGCACTGCGGGCCGGGGGCGACCGGGAAGGCCTCGTCGGCGGGGGTGCCGGCGGCCAGGGCGGCGTCGGCAGTGGTGATGTCGGCGGCGGTGGCTTCGGCGCGGCGGAGATGACGGGCGAGGGAGTCGTCGGTGTGGTCGTGGGCGGCGACGGTGCCGGTTGGGAGGTGGTGGAGCTCGACGCGGTGGCAGGGCTTGCGGAAGACGCGGGAGGCGGCGATCGCGTAGAGGGCGAGCGCGCGCGAGCCGCGGGCGTCGTCGGGGGTGACGCCGGAGCGGCCGGTCTTGTAGTCGACGATGACGAGGTGGCCGGCGCGCTGGTCGATGCGGTCGACGCGGCCGGAGAGGGCGAGGGTGTCGGTGCGGGCGGCGACGGTGCGCTCGACGCCGAGTGGCTCGTCGTGGGGGTCGAGGCCGTCCACATAGGACTCGAGCCAGCCGAGGGCCCGGCGGAAGACGTCGCGCTCCTGGGCCTCGTCGCGGTAGCCCTCGCTGACCCAGGTGGCCTTCAGCAGGGTGGGCAGGGCGGAGCGGTCGCGGCGGTCGGGGTCCAGCGCATACCAGCTGCGCAGCGCCGTGTGGACGGACGCGCCGAGCGAGTTGTGCGCCCAGGGCGGGCCCTTGGGCGGGGTGGGGCGGTCGACATAGGTGAACCGGTAGCGGCGCGGGCAGTCCTCATAGCTGCCGAGCTTGCTGGGCGTGCAGGTGAACAGGCGCCGGGGCGGGGCGAATAGGCCGAGCTGCTCGTTCTCCACACCCCGATCCTGCCACCGCAGTACGACAAAACCTCAATGGGGCGAGTGCAGGTACTCGGTGACGAAGGCGCCGATGGCGTCGGCCAGCAGCTGGACGGCGATGGCGGCGACGAGCAGGCCGGCGATGCGGGTGACCACCTCGATGCCACTGGGCCGCAGGATGCGCACCAGGATGCCGGAGAAGCGCAACACCAGGTAGACGATGGCCATGACGGCCACGATGCCCAAAGAAATAGCGACATATCCAGAAACGTTCGATGCCTGCCGCACGAAGAGCATCGTGGCCACGATCGCACCGGGGCCCGCCAGCAGCGGGGTACCGAGGGGGACGAGCGCGACGTTGGAGGTGGCCTCCTGGCGGGAGTCGTCGGTCTTGCCGGTGAGCAGCTCGAGCGCGACGAGGAGCAGCAGCAGGCCGCCCGCGCCCTGCAGGGCGGGAAGGTCGATGTGCAGGTACGCGAGGATCTGCCGCCCCACGAGCGCGAACGCCACGATGACGCCGAGCGCGAGCAGCACGGCCTGCAGGGCGGCGCGGTTGCGGTGCTTCGCCGCCATCGATCCGGTGAGGGCGAGGAAGATCGGCACGGCGCCCGGCGGGTCGAGGATGACCAGCAGAGTCACGAATACTTCGCCGAAGAGCTTGAGATCCACTCCCGGATTGTCGTGGTGTGCCTACATAGACCGGAAACCAGGGTCTTGACGGCACCGGGCGGCGCCCCTACGTTGCCCATCAACAGCAAGGTTTCCTTACAGTCATGGAGGGTTCATGGGCAGACGCTCCGTCCTGGCCGGGTTGGCGGTGTCGCTCACGCTCGCGTCACTGGCGATCGTGCCCGGCACCGCCTCGGCGCACAGCGCGTCGCATCAGGACCAGTACAAGCGCGTCGGGTACTTCATCCAGTGGGGCATCTACGGCCGCCAGTACTACGTCAAGAACCTCGAGACGAGCGGGCAGGCCAAGAACCTGACCCACATCAACTACGCCTTCGGCAACGTCGACGCGACCGGCAAGTGCGTCTCCGCCGACCCGTGGGCCGACTACCAGCGGCCGGTCTCCGCCGAGGAGAGCGTCGACGGTGTCGCGGACGCGCCGGGCCAGACGCTGAACGGCAACTTCAACCAGCTGCGCAAGCTGAAGCTCAAGCACCCCGGGCTGAAGGTCATGCTGTCGCTCGGCGGCTGGACGCTGTCGGCGAACTTCTCCGACGCCGTGCTGACCGACGCGTCGCGCAAGGCGCTCGTGAAGTCGTGCATCGACACGTTCTGGTCGACCGGGGTCTTCGACGGCTTCGACTTCGACTGGGAGTGGCCGGGCTCCGAGGGCAACCCGGGCAACGTGATCCGCCCCGAGGACAAGCAGAACTTCACGCTCATGGTCGCCGAGTTCCGCAAGCAGCTCGGCAAGAAGGCCACCCTGACCGCGTTCCTGCCGGCGAACCCGGCGAAGATCGACGCGGGCTTCGAGGTCAACAAGATCTTCAAGTACCTCGACTTCGGCACCATCCAGGGTTATGACTTCCACGGTACGTGGGAGCCCACCACCAACCAGCAGTCCGCGCTGTTCGTCCCGCGCGGCGCGCCGACCACGCCGGACTTCAGCGGTGCCACCACGCTGAAGGCCTGGACCGACCGCGGTGCCCCGAAGAAGGCCCTCGTCCTGGGCATCCCGTACTACGGCCAGGGCTGGACCGGCATCACCAGCACCGCCAACAACGGCCTCTTCCAGCCCGCGACCGGCCCCGCGCCGGCCACCTGGGCCGCCGGCAACGAGGACTACAAGGTCCTCGCCACGCTGCCGCAGCAGGGGTACAAGGTGTACCGCGACCTCCGCTCGGGCCACGCGTGGCTGTTCAACGGCACCACGTTCTGGACCTTCGACGACCAGCTCACGGTCGCCCAGAAGTCGCTGTACGTCCGGGTCAACGGCTACGGCGGCGCGATGGTCTGGTCGCTGGACGGCGATGACGCCAGCGGCACGCTGACCAAGACGATCGGCACCGTCCTGAGGTAACACCCGAACAGCAGCACCACGAAAGCAGCACTACAAAGCAACACCACGAACAACCTGGGCCGCCTTCAAGGACGAAGGCGGCCCAGGTGCGTCTCGATCCCGTCCAGCACCCGTTCGAGGCCGAAGGAGTACGCGCGCACCGGGTCGCCCGCGCCGTACTCCTCCCCCGCCGCCTGCCCCACCCGCGCCGCCGTCGGGAAGCGCGCCGGGTCGAGGACCTCGCCGAGCAGCGGCGCGTAGGCCGCCCACCACTGCTCCTCGCTCATCCCCGTGCCCTGTTCGGCCTGGTCCGCCTGTACCGCCGCGCGCACGGCACCCGCGACGTAGTTGAGCACGAGTCCGAGGAGCAGGTCGGCGTCGACGTCCGGCACGGTGCAGGACTCGAAGGCCCGCAGCTCGAAGTCGTACTTCGCGATCACGTTCGGACCGAGGACGGGCCGGCTCGTGGCCACCTGCAGGAGCCACGGGTGCCGGCGGTACAGCTGCCAGTTCGACGAGGCGATCTCGGCGAGCCGCTCGCGCCACCCCGCGGCCGTGAACGCCGGACGGACGGCCTCGGCGCTGACCGTGTCGACCATGACGTCGAGCAGCTCCGCCTTGCTGGGGACATAGGTGTACAGCGACATCGCCGTCACCCCGAGCTGCTCGGCGACGCGACGCATGGACACTGCGGTGAGACCTTCGGCGTCGGCGAGCGCGATCGCGGCCGCGGTGACGTCCCCGACGGTGAACTTCGCCTTCGGGCCCCGCCGCGACGGCGCCGCGGTGCCCCACAGCAGTTCGATGCTGCGTCTGGGATCGCCGGCGCCGCTGTACTCCGTGGTCACGCCGCCACCTCCGCTGCGCTCCGGCGTCGGCCTGACCCAAACCTGCCACATGACGACCGGGCCGAGCCGCTTCGCTGCCCGGTCATGCGACCACACCGGACCCGGTCGCGGCCGCCACGATCCGCTCGAACACCTCGGGTGCCGTGGTGCGGGCGCCGAGGCGGACGGTCTTGTTGGTGCCGTGGTAGTCGCTGGAGCCGGTGACGACCAGCCCGAGCCGGTCGGCGATCGCCCGCATGTGCGCCCGCTCGGCCGGGGTGTGGTCGGTGTGGTCGGCCTCCACCCCGAAGAGCCCCTCGCCGGCCATCTCCTCGATCGCCACGTCGGGGACGACCGGGCCGCGGATGCTGGCCCGCGGGTGGGCGAAGACCGGCACGCCGCCGGCCCCGAGCACCAGCCGGATGGCGTCGAAGACGTCGAGGTCCTCCTTGCCCACCCGGTACCGGTGACCGAGCCACTCGGGAAGGAACGCCTCCGACACCGTGTCGACGAGTCCCCGGCGCATCAACGCCTGCGCGAGGTGCGGGCGGCCGACGGTGCCGCCGCCGGCGTGCTCGAGGACCTCGGCCCACGTGACGTCGATGCCGTCGGCGCGCATCAGGTGCACCATGCGCTCCGCGCGGGTCTCGCGGGACGCCCGGATGCGGGCCATCTCCCCCGCCAGGGCCGGCTCGGCCGGGTCGAACAGGTACGCCAGCAGGTGCAGCGAGATCGGCCACGGCCCGCCGTGCCACCGGCACGACAGCTCGGCGCCCGGCACGAGCGTGAGCCCGGGCGGGCGGGCGGCGATCGCGGCGGCCCACCCGGAGGTCGTGTCGTGGTCGGTCAGCGCGACGACGTCGAGCCCGGCGGCGGCCGCCTCGGCGACCAGCCCGGCCGGGCTCGACGTGCCGTCACTGGCGGTCGAGTGACAGTGAAGATCGATCCGCACCCAACAAGGTTAGAGCAGTTCGATCAGCACGACGCCGTCGCTTTCGACGTTGAGCTCCTCGGAGACGCCGGCTGCTCCCGTCGGGGTGATCACGCGGAACTTGCCCCCGCTGTCGACCACGAACGTCGTGGCGTTCATCCACACCGTCTTCGTGGTGACGGTCAGGGTCCAGGTCTTCACCGCTGCCGCCGCCGTCGCCGCGTCGAAGACCTTCTTCAGGTCCAGCATCGCGACCTGCTTGAGGCCGTCGACCGGGTACGCGAGCCAGTGCCCGTCCGGGGAGACCCGGCCGCCGGCCTTCGCCGCCACCGGCAGCCCGCACCGCCGCTGCGCGACCTTGAACGGCTGGTCCAGGGTCAGCATCGCCAGGCACATGCGATCGTCCTTGTCGCCGGGCTTCACCTCGGCGTAGACGCTCTTCGTCCCGGTGTCGACGCCGAAGATCCGCACGACGTTGGCGTCCCACGACTGGGTGTAGGCGCGGCCCGAGAACCAGACGTCGTAGCCGGCGCCCTCCTCGCGGCCGAGGAGCAGGTCGGAGCCGACGAACCCGACCGCGACCGCGGTCTCCGGCACGTCCGCCGTCACCTGCTCTGTCAGCTGCTGCTTCTTGGTCTTGTCGTCGGTGGTGGTACGCGTGGCGACGGTGACCTTGCCCTCCTGCGCCCACGCGACCTTGTCGCCGCCCTTCGCGACGGCGATGTTCGACGCCTTCTTCACCAGGACCTGCTGCTTGTCGTGGTCGTCCTGGAGCACCAGCTGCTTGTCGCCGTCGGCCTCGGTGTTGACGACCAGGTAGCCGTCCTTCGCCTTGTACGCGGCGGCGACGGTGCCGTTGTCGGGCAGCTTGAGCCGCACCGTGGTGGACGGCTGCGCGTCCCCGTCGATCGCGGGGACCTCCTTGCCCACGGCCGGCGGCGCGGTCTGCGTGGTGAGGGTGGCCTGCGGCTGCGAGCTCTGCGGGTCGTGGTCGCCCTGCGCGACCGGCGCCGAGGGCGAGCCCTGGCCGATGACGTGGAACGTGGCGATGGCGGCGACCGCCATGACGACGAACGCGGCGAACCCGGACGCGGCGACGCGCCGGCGCCGGCGGACCCGCCCGGCGTTGCGGATGGCGACGTCGGCGATGCCGTTCAGCGACGTCGGCGGCGCGGTGCCCGCCTTCGCGTTGAACGCCTCGCGGAGCGCATCTTCGATCATGGTCACGTCACCAGTCCCACTTCCACCGGCCCGGAGGTCTCCACCAGAACGGCCTCGCGTTCGGGCATGTCGCACTCGTCTTCGGGTGCGGGCTGCTCCTTCGGCACGTCTTTCTCTGCCTGTGCGGTTTTCGCCACGTTCGCCGTCAGGGCGGACATCTTGGCGTTCGCCGTGGATCTTGCCGTCGCGGACAACGCCGCGTTCGCCGTGGCGGGTGTTGCCGGCCTGAGCCGCACCGTCGGCGGTCTCGCCGGCCTGGCGGCGGGCTCGATGCCCTCCGCGCTGAGCCGCTGGCGCAGCGTGGCGAGCGCCCGGGACGCCTGGCTCTTCACCGTGCCGACCGACACGCCGAGCAGGCGGGCCGTCTCGGCCTCCGACTGGTCCTCGTAGAAGCGCAGGACCAGCACGGCGCGCTGCCGGTTCGGCAGCTCCCGGACGTGCCGCCACAGGGCGTCACGCTCCAGGCTCTCCTCGACCCGGTCCGCGGCGACGGACTCCGGCAGGATCTCGGTGGGGCGTTCGCCGTGCCACCGGCGCCGCCACCAGCTCGTGGAGGTGTTGACCAGGACCCGGCGCGCGTAGGGCTCGACGGCCTCGATGTGGCCGAGTCGCTTCCACGCGAGGTAGGTCTTGGTCAATGCGATCTGCAGCAGGTCCTCGGCGGTCGCCCAGTCCCCGGCGAGCAGGTACGCGGTGCGCAACAGCGCACTGGACCTGGTCTCGACGAAATCACGGAAGTCTTCCTCACGGAACCCCGCCTCGTCCGGCACCGCCGCTCCCTCCCCCGCTCCGCCCACCAGGCAAGACGCGATGGAGGGGCGGCACGGTTGCAACCCCGGAGAAAAAGTTTCTAGGTTCCGTCGTCCTCGACGCCGGCGGCACGGCCCAGGCGGGCCTCGACGGCCTCCGGCTCGTACATCTCCTCGACGATGCGCAGGTAGAGCTCATTCGGGTTGGGCAGGTTGCGGATGTTGCGCAGCGCCTGGTCCTGACCGGCGGACTCCAGCTCGAAGTGTCCGTAGCCGAACATGCGCCCGGTCAGCGACTGCACGTATTTCATGTCGGTGACCCGCAGCAGCGGCATCATGGCGACATTGCGGGTGAAGATCCCGGAGACCACCATCACCCGTTTGTTGGTGAGGATGAATCGGTCATACCACCAGTCGGCGACCCGCCACGCGCAGTACAGGATCACGACGGCCCAGATGACCAGGACGACGGTGCGCAGCTGCGTCTGGTTGTGCTTGGTCAGCCAGCCCGCGATGTAGCCCATCGCGATCGTGGCGGCCACGGCGATCCCGCCCTCCTTGGCGAGCTGGATCCAGTGCCGCTTCCACTCGCCGCGGAACTTCTCGGTCGGGAAGAGATAGCGGGCCGCGTGCCGGCTGGCCTCCTCGTCGAGGGGCGCCATGCGGCTGCCGGGCGGCACGGAAGGGCCGGTGTCGGCGCCGCCGCGCAGGCCGGAGAACTCGTCCTCGGTGAAGGTCGGCGGGCCTTCCTCGACGTAATAGTCGCCGCGGTCGTAACCGCCGAGGGTGGCCGACTGGGCGCCGTCGCTGTAGGGGTCGTGGTCGGCATAGTCGGCGGGGCCGGGATTCGCGGGACGGGCCCGCGGGATCGGCTCGGTGTCGCGATCTTCCCAGCGACGTGCACCCGGTTCTTCGGCGGAAGGCTCAGGCCCGGTGGACATCGCAGTCAGGCAACCAGACTGGAGAAGAAGTCCCCGAAACCGGTGGCGATGTCCATGATGCCGCCGCCGATGGACTTGAAGACCTCGGCCGCCGACTGCGGCCGATATGCCACAAAGAAGATGAGGAAAGCAATGCTTCCCCAGGTGAGGACCTTTTTGACCATTGCCGTCAATCCCCTCCCCACGGCGTCGTGCACCTGCACCGCGGCGAACTCAGCGTATCAGTTGCGCGGCACACGGTGAATGTATGGCGCGCCGACATCGACCCCATCGACCAAGGGTCGATCCTAGTCGTGAACTTCTACGCCTTGCCGTGAAGATACGGCGACGGCGCGCCGTAGACGAGATGGGTTGGCACATCGTCGGCGAGATCGTGCAGGTCGAGCTCCTCCTCCAGGAGGTAGCCCGCGGCGGCCGGCCACGTGACGACGTAGAGCCACACGCCCATCGCCTCACCGACGTAGGCGCAGCGGTCCTCGGGCGACTTCGCCATCCACAGCGGCGTCGGCCAGCCGGCGGCGCGGACCTTGGCGTGCGCGGTGGTGGTGGCGATGTCGCCGTCGAAGAACGGGCCGGGGTCGGTGCCGGGGATGCCGGCGAAGCGGGTGCCCAGGCCGATGCCGGGCTCCTCCGCGATGATCACGCAGTCGGCGGGCCCGTGCTCGACCGGGCCGGGGCCGCTGCACGCGACGGCGGTGGCGCGCACGCCGGAGCGCTCGTCGCCGACCCAGCCGACGCCGGTCACGGTCCAGCCGGTCGGCAGCGGCCACGGGCACCACAACGGGGTGGGCCGCCGCTCGCCGGCGCGCTGCGCCGCGGCGACCAGCCTGGCCTTCGCCGCCTCGACGATCTCCGGCCCGATGTGCTGCGCGACGTGCAGCGGCAGCACTTCGCCGTCCTCATCGCACCTCCACTCGGAGTGCATGAGGTCCGGTGACCGCACCGGGCCGCCACAACGGGGACAGCTGACTGCGACGCCCATGTACCCACGGTAATGGGTCCTATGGGCTGTTGTCGCCGTACGCCCGGATCCAGGTGTGCATCGCGATCCCGCTGGCGACTCCGGCGTTGATCGACCGGGTCGAGCCGTACTGCGCGATGGAGTACACGGCGGCACATGCCTTCCGGGCAGGTTCCGAGAGGCCAGGACCCTCCTGACCGAACAGCAGCACGCACCGGCGGGGCAGCTCGGCCCGCTCCAGCGGCAGCGCGCCCGGCAGGTTGTCGATCCCGATCACCGGCAGGTCCTGCGCGACCGTCCAGTCGAGGAACTCCTCGACCGTCGGATGGTGCCGGACGTGTTGATAGCGGTCAGTGACCATTGCGCCGCGCTTGTTCCACCGGCGGCGGCCCACGATGTGCACCTCGGCGGCGAGGAACGCGTTGGCGTTGCGCACGACCGTGCCGATGTTGAGGTCGTGCTGCCAGTTCTCGATGGCGACGTGGAACGTGTGCCGGCGCCGGTCGAGGTCGGCGACGATCGCGTCGAGCCGCCAGTACCGGTAGCGGTCCACGACATTGCGCCGGTCACCGGCCGCGAGCAGCTCAGGGTCGTAGTGGGGATCGGCCGGCCAGTCGCCGTCCCACGGCCCCACGCCGATGTCGTCGTCGTTGTGCATCTACCGTGAATCCCCGGGCCGACACTCATTCACCCTGTGGCGCTCACCCGATACGCTACGTTCCTTGCAATCGCAGACCCGGAGGGGATTGCCGAAAATGGTCAAGAAGGTCCTCACCTGGGGAGGCATTGCCTTCCTCATCTTCTTCGTCGCGTATCGGCCGCAGTCAGCGGCCGAGGTGGTCAAGTCCATCGGCGGCGCCCTGATGGACATCGCCGGTGGCTTCGGTGACTTCTTCGCGAGCCTGTTCGGCTGAGCCGTCCGGCTCCGGCCGCCGCAGCAGCCGGCGGGTCCAGCGCACCGGTGTGACCTTCTCCAGGGGCAGGAAGCACGCCATCGCCACCTGGTGCGGGACGAACGAGATCGTGATCAGGCAGAAGGTCACGAGGTGGAAGGCGTAGAAGCCGGCGACGACCGCGGCGCGCACCTTCGGCTTCACCACGAACACCAGTGGGCTGAGCAGCTCGAAGCCCACGATGCCGATCTGGCTGGCCGTGGTGAAGCCGGGGATGCCGAGCAGCCAGTGCGCGAGCACGGTGCCGCGGCGGATGAACGCCCTGGTCAGGGTGGCGCCGGTCAACCATTCCAGCCCGCCGAAGCGCAGCTTGGCGAGCGAGGACAGGAAGTACGTGCAGACGACGCCGATCTGGGTGAGCCGCAGCGCCCATCCGCCGGCCTCGGTGAGCTCCTTGTCGCCGTGCCTGGCGCGGCCCGCGGCCGGCAGCACGGCGAGCGCGACCAGCAGGCCGAACCTGTCGTGGTCGATCTTGCCGTAGCTCATCGCGACGATCATGTACTCGAGGTACAGGACGAACACGCTCCAGCCGAGGAGCCGGTGCGCGCGGCCGGTCGCGGCGGCGAGGCTCAACGGGATCAGCGCCCAGTAGATCGTGCCGACCACCAGCGGGGTGGGCGTGGGCAGCGGCAGCACCTCGCCGACGACGAGCGGCTGGTACAGGTTGCCGGGCAGGTCGCCGTGGCTCTTGATCCAGGCGCTGAAGAAGACCACGTCGAGGGCGACGAAGACGTAGACCAGGGTGCGGAAGGCGGCGATGCGCCCCTTCGGCACCGGCTCGAAGAGCCAGTCGCGCAGCTTGGCCACGGCCTTGTGGGTCATGATTTCCACCTGGCGAGCACGACCTCGGTGATCACGCCCGTCGGCTGCGCGTTGCGCAGGTGGTGCTGGACCTCGACGATGTCGACCTCCACGAGGGGCGGCTTGCCCGGGTTGCGGGCGGCGTAGGCGTCCTGGACCGAGCGCAGCAGGCTGGGGTCCGCCTTGAACCGGTCGATCTGCGCCTCGATCTCGGCCCGGCGCACCCCGGCGTTGCGCTCGTCGAGCACGATCCGCTTGCCGGTGGTGTCGACCCCGTCGGTGCGCAGCACCAGAACCGGCTCATTGGGCTTGTCGGCGATCGCGAACATCTGGAACGGCGCGAACGGGAACCAGAAGTCGTTGCCGACGAGCGTGCCGGCGAAGGTCAGCACGACGACCACCAGCGTGACCGCCACCCGTGTCACACGCCCCCGCGTGCTCAACCGTTCCATCGGCGCCAGACTTTACCGTCCGCCGTCTCGCGCCCCGGACGCCCACTACGCTGTGTAGTGAGACCATCGGCACACTCCGTAGTACTTGCGCTCAATTTTCGTCTCATTTCTATAACTGTGATCTGCGTCTCTATACGGAGCGTTGCCTTCGCGACCAAGATACTGATCACACAGCGTGGGCGGCGGGCGCCAGGGAGGGCCCCGCCGCTCACTGCGTTTTTGTCACACTCGGCTGAATTTCCCGTCCGTACCCGGCATGCTTGCAGACCCCACAACGACGAGGGAGTCGCTGATGCAGTTCGGCCGGTATTTCGAGGAGTTCGAGGTCGGCGCCGTCTACCGGCACTGGCCCGGCAAGACGGTCACCGAGTCGGACGACCACCTGTTCTGCCTGCTGACGATGAACCATCACCCGCTGCACCTCGACGTCCACTACGCGGAGACGTCGACGCATTTCCAGCGCAACGTCGTGGTCGGCAACTACGTCTATTCGATTCTGCTCGGCATGTCGGTGCCCGACGTGTCCGGTAAGGCGATCGCCAATCTCGAGGTCGAGTCCCTGCGGCATACCGCGCCGACCTTCCACGGTGACACCATCTACGGCGAGACCACGGTGCTCGACAAGCGCGAGTCGGAGTCCAAGGACGACCGCGGCGTGGTCACGGTGCAGACCAAGGGCTACAAGCAGGACGGCACGCTGATCTGCGTCTTCCGGCGCAAGGTCATGGTGCCGAAGAAGTCCCACGCGGGGCCGGAGATGCCGAGCTTCCCGGAGCCGCGCGAATGACGCTCGTTTAGGAGGACGGCAGTGGGGTTGCTGCGCAGGCTGCTGGGGCGCGAGCCGGCATGGGTCGAGCGGTGGGCCGTATATCCCGGTGAGATCGGTGCCGGGCTGGCGATGTACAACATCGACCTCGGCGCCGTCGAGGCGGCTCCGGTGGCGCGGCTGCCGCAGCGCTTCGACGTTGAGTTCACCTACGCCGGTGACGGCGCCAGCGGCATGCCCGCCGAGTCCGAGCTGGGCGCCATCCACGCGCTCGACGAGGCCGTCCGGCAGGCGCTGCGCGGCGCCCGCGGGGCGATGGTCGGCCGGGTGGTGACCGCCAACACCGGGCGCATCACCGGTTACCTGCCCGAAGGCGCGGTCGCACCGACCCTGCCGGAGATCCCCGAGCTGTCCCCGACCGGCCGGCTCGAGTCGGACCCGGGCTGGAGCAGGGTCCGCGAGGAGCTCACCCCCAACGGCTGGCAGCGCAACATCATGGAGGACAACCAGGTCGTCCAGGAGCTGGAGGGCCACGGCGACCGGCTGAGCCAGCCGCGGCCGGTCGAGTTCCTCGCGTACTTCCCCGATACCGACCGCGCCGAGGCGGCCGCGCAGGAGCTGCGCGACCTCGGGTTCGCGGTGACCGTCGAGCGCGGCGACGAGGCCGACTTCGTGCTGCAGGCGATCCGGCGGGACGCGGTCGAGCCGCCGGCGCTGCACGAGGTCACGTGGGAGGTGCGCGCCGTCGTCGAGCGCCACGACGGCGCCTATGACGGCTGGGGCTGCATGGTGCAGGCCTGACCGCTCTTGTGTGCGTTTGCGGCTTCTGTACGGCGGCGGGCGTGTTGGAGGCCAGCCGGATGAGAAGGTTTGCCCAGCCCACCCGACCGGCGACCGCCGGCGCGTCCTCTACTGGCGGTGCAGAGCCAGCGCCAATTCCCTGCCGATCTCGTTGACGAACTCGCGCTCGGCGAGCAGGATCTCCACCCCGCCGAGCCGGATCACGCCGGGCCGCCACGCCGTGCGGCCGACGCTGGCCGCGACGTCCATCAGCCACTCGCCGTAGGCGAGCGCGACGTCCGCGCCCAGCCGCGCGGCCAGCATCCGCACGGCCGCGCCACACTCCGCGAGGACACCCTCACGGTCCAGCGGCTCGGTGCCCGTGACCTGCTCGTGCTCGGCGAAGATCGCCGCGACGACGCCCCGGACGAGCAGCGCCCGGGAGCGCTGGCCCGCCGCGATGGCCTCGACCCCGGCGACGGCGTCGACGTTGTCGTCCCCGGCGCTGGCGACGACGAGGACGTGGCGGGGCAGCCGGACGAGCCGGTCCCACTCGTGCCTTTGCAGCGGCAGATCGACCCCGGCGCTGGGCTGGCTCGGTGTGGGCTGGCTCGACATGGCGTACCTCCCACTCGCGAGCGTATGCCGAAAAGCCCGGCTCAGCCGCAAATCTCCGGGTTTGCCCCTTACTTGCTCGCGGTGCCGCACTCCCGGCTCAGCCGCCGGGTGGGCTTCCGGGTCAGCGCCCCGCTCGGGCGGGGTGGTTCGGCGGCAGCGCGCAGGCGGCGGTCCCGCCGGGCATGCGGTGCCGGTTGCGGGCGACCCACCGGTACACCGGCCACGCCAACGCCGAAACGAGCCGCAACCCCAACAGTGCACCCAGCGGGCGCCACAGGAACCGCCCGGCCGGTCCGGGCACCGAGCGCAGCATGTCGGCGATCGCGACCGGGCCCGCGGTGGGCGCGCGGCCGGCGGTCACCCACTGCACGGCGGCGCCCGCCTCGTCCTCGGTGACGCCGAGCTCGTCGAGGTCGGCGAACTGCCACGCCACGACATGCGCGGCCGGCCTGACGCGCCGCTCGATGAACCGGGCGCATGATGAGCAGAACGCGCAGTCACCGTCGAAGACGAACGTCGGCCGATCCATGTCCTCCATCATGGATCACGCGCCGGCCCGCGCCATCGTGAGCCCCGCCACCGGTTGGGAATGCCCGTAAGGGGTACGTGGTTATGACGGTGCGTACCCGACCGCCCGAAAGGATCGGACAGACATGGCAACCGTTGAACTGACCGCCGAGAACTTCGCCGAGAAGGTCGGTGGCGAGGGCATCACCCTCGTCGACTTCTGGGCCGAGTGGTGCGGGCCGTGTCGTGCCTTCGCCCCCACGTTCGAGAAGGTCTCGGAGAACAACCCGGACCTGATCTTCGGCAAGGTGGACACGGAGGCGCAGCAGGAGCTCGCGATGGAGTTCCAGATCCGCTCCATCCCCACGCTGATGATCGTGCGTGACGGCGTCGCGGTGTTCTCCCAGCCGGGCATGCTGCGCGAGCAGCAGCTCGAGTCGCTGATCCAGCAGGTCCGCGACCTCGACATGGACGAGGTGCGGGCGCAGATCGCCGAGCACGCCGCCAAGCACGACGCGCCCGCCAAGGCGGCGCCGGCTTCGGCGAAGGCCGACACGAGCAAGACCGAGGCGGCCAAGGCCGACACGAGCAAGACCGAGACCGGCGAGGCGGAGACCGCGAAGGACCCCGAGGCCAAGCCGGCGGGCGTCACGGAGCGCGAGAACGCTGTGGGCGAAACCGTCGAGGCGTAGCTTGCGGTTCGTTCGTACACGTGTTCGAATTGGCGTGTGCGATGGGACAACCTGAAGGCGACTGGCGGTCCCGGCACCGGTGACGCCGGGCCAGTGCGAGCGCTTCCGCTCGCACTACCCGGGGCCGTCGCCCGCACCTTCGACACCCCCGAGTTCCGCGGTGTCACGTTCTACGAGGTGCAGGCAAAGTCCCTGATCAACCGGGTGCCGGGCCAGTCACGTGTGCCGTTCGAGTGGACGATCAACCCCTACCGTGGGTGCTCGCACGCGTGTGTCTACTGCCTCGCCGGCGACACCGCGATCCTCATGGCCGACGGCACCACCCGGCCCCTCGCCGACCTGCGCCCCGGCGACGACATCATCGGCACGGTCCGTGACGGACGGTTGCGACGCTATGTCACGACGAAGGTCCTCGCGCACTGGTCGACCGTCAAGCCCGCGCACCGCGTCACCCTCCACGACGGCACCACCCTCGTCGCGTCCGGCGACCACCGGTTCCTGTCCGACCGCGGCTGGAAGCACGTCACCGGCGCCCGGCACGGCCGCGCCCGCCGGCCGCACCTGACCACCGCCAACCGGCTCACCGGCTTCGGCGCTCTCCCCGAGCGTCCCCGGGTGACCCCGGGTTACCGGCGGGGTTATCTGTGCGGGTTCGTCCACGGCGACGGGCACGTCGGCCCGGTCGCGCCCGCCGCGCTGCGCCGGGCCAGGGCCTATGCCACCGCCTGCGGCGGGCTGCACGCGATGGCCGCCGACGACCGGGAGTTCGCCGGCGCCAGCGTCCGCGACACGAGCGCCGTCATCGACTGGCCCGAGATCCCCACCCGCGCGTGGCGGCAGGGGTTCGTCGCCGGGCTGTTCGACGCCGCCGGCGACATGTCCGGCGAGCTGCCCGCCTTCGACCTGGTCGACAAGGTGGTCGTCGACTGGCTCGTCGAGTGCCTGACCGTCCTCGGCTTCGCCACCGTCACCGACGGCACGCTGACCAGGGTCCTCGGTGGGGTGCGGGAGCGGCTGCGCTTCGGGCTGATGTTCGCCCCGGCCACCCCCACCGGCACCGTCGCCGGCGAGCTCGTCCGCGGCGACGAGAGCCTGCGGGTGACCGCGATCGAGCCGCTCGGCGTCGACGTGCCCATGTTCGACATCACGACCGGGACGGGAGACTTCATCGCGGGCGGCGTGGTCAGCCACAACTGCTTCGCCCGCAACACCCACACCTATCTCGACCTCGACGCCGGCCACGACTTCGACTCGCAGATCGTGGTCAAGGTCAACGCCGGCGAGGTGCTGCGCCGCGAGCTCTCCGCCCCCTCGTGGACCCCCAGGCACCTGGCGATGGGCTCCAACGTCGACTGTTACCAGCGCGCCGAGGGCCGCTACCAGCTGATGCGCGACATCCTCGCCGCGCTCCGCGACCACGCCAACCCGTTCTCCATCCTCACCAAGGGCACCCTCATCGCCCGCGACCTCGACCTGCTGACCCAGGCCGCGCAGGTGACGACCGTCGGCGTCTCGATGTCGATCGGCTTCGTCGACGAGCCGCTGTGGCGCTCCGTCGAGCCCGGCACCCCCAGCCCCCGCCGCCGCCTCGACGTGGTGCGCCGCCTCGCCGACGCGGGCTTCGCCGTCGGTGTCCTCATGGCCCCGATCCTGCCCGGCCTCACCGACGCCGCCGAGTCGATCGACACCACCGTCGCCGCCCTCGCGGCCGCGGGCGCCGCCAGCGTCGTCCCCCTGACCCTGCACCTGCGCCCGGGCGCCCGCGAGTGGTACCAGGCCTGGCTCACCCGCGAGCACCCCCACCTCGCCCCCCGCTACCGCCAGCTCTACGGCGACGGCGCCTACGCCGGCCAGGCATACCAGCGCGAGGTCGCCGCCCGCGTCCGCCTCGCCTGCCGCCGCCACGGCCTGTCCACCGGCGACACCAGCACCACCCGCCAGCTCTCCGCCGCCCCACCCCCACTCACCGCCGACACCTTGCCGCTGCCCTTCCCCCCAACCACCACCGACCCGCCGGCAAGGAGCACCACACCACAGCCGACAACCACCCGCGACCCGGCCCCGCCGCTCACCCACACCTCTACCGGACCGCCGAGCAGCAGGTCTGCAAGCAAGCCTGCGACCACCACCGAGCCGTTACCGCTGCCCATCAGCCCGACCGCCACCAGAGCGCCTGTGGGAATTGCCACGCGGCAGCCTGCGGCCACGGGCGACCCAGCACCGCCGAACAGGCCCACCGACACCCCGCCGCAGCCCACCGCCCCAACCACCAACGGCGCCCCGGCGAGCAGATCCACCGACGGTCCGGCAACCACCACCACGCCCTTACCGCTGCCCATCGGTCCAGCCTCCGCCGAAACGCCGGCGAGGAGCGCCACACCACAGCCAGCGGCCACGACCGACCCAGCACCGCCGAACAGGCCCACCGGCCGGCCGGCGACCACCACGCCCTTGCCGCTGCTCATCGGCCCAACCTCCACCGGATCGCAGGCAGGGAGCGCCACACCACAGCCAGCGGTCGTGGGCGACCCGGCCCCACCGCCACCGCTCACCCGCGCCTCGACCGGCCCACCGGCAGGGAGCGCCACATCACAGTCGACCACCACCGGCAGCCCAGCACCGCCGCTCAACCACACCTCCGCCGGACCGGCGAGCAGCAGGTCTGCACGCGAGCCTGCGACCATCACCGAGCCGTTACCGCTGGCCATCGGCCCAACCTCCGCCGAAGCGCCGGCAAGGAGCGCCGCGCGGCAGCCGGCTGCTATGGGCAACCCAGCCTCGCCGAACAGGTCAACCGGCGGGCCTGCAACCACCACCACGCCCTTACCGCTGCCCATCGGTCCAACCTCCACCGGAACACCGGCAAGGAGCGCCACGCCGCAGCTGACCACCACCGGCGACCCAGCACCGCCGGGCAGCAGGTCTGCACGCGAGGCTGCGACCACCGCCGAGCCCTTGCCGCTACCCGTCAGCCCAACCCCCACCAGAACGCCGGCGGCACCGGTTGTGGGAGGGGGCCGGGCGGGGGTGGTGGAGGTGGGTGAGCAGTTGTCGTTGCTGTGATCGGCGGTCAGGAAACGGTCAGCTAGCGTGCATAAGCTCGGTTGTATGCGTGCTCGTGCCGGTGACTTCCTGGTGCTCCTCGCGCCGACCCTGGTGGTCGGCGTGTTGGTGCCGGTGGTGACCAGAGACGACCCGGCCGCGTACGTGCCGGTGCTCCTGGTGTTGCTGATCGTCGCGACGATCGGGATCGCGTTCGGGTTGATTCTGCTGGCGCACACGACGCGGGGGCCGTCGACGTTCGCGATCGTGGTGTGGCAGGAGCAGGCGGCGTTCCGGGTGCAGCCGAACTTCCGGCGGCAGTGCGTGTTCTACGGGGTGCTGGGCGCGGCGCTGGTGCTGATGGCGTTCAACGGGTTCCGGGTCGGGCACCTGTCGGTGCTGCGCGCCATGTCGTACGGGATCATCGTCCTGACCACGCTGTTCCTGCTGGTGCTGTCGGTCAGGATGCTGCGCAGCGGCCCGCTCGTGCTGACCTCGGAGGGGTTGGCGATCGACGGGGGGCGCTCGTTCGTGCCGTGGGACGCCCTGGGTGCCAGGGCGGAGTCCGGCGCGTGGGCGGTCGGCAGCCCCGAGCTGGTGCGGGGGCGGCGGGTGCGGGAGTTCCGGCCCGGCGAGGACGTGCCGCTCGAGGTGTCGCTGTACTTCCTGACCAGGGTCATCGACCTGTACGCCCGGCAGCCCGAGCGGCGCGCGGCGATCGGCACGGCCGAGGAGCTGGAGCGGCTCCGGGGCGCGCTCACCCGGCAGGTCACCTGACCGCACGGCCGCCGTGGGGCACGGTGGAGCTGTGCGGAGACCGGTCCGGCGCGTCGCGTGCACGCTCGCGGCCGCCGGGTTCCTGTATTACCTGGTCCCGCTGCGCCTGATGCGCACCGCGGGCGACTGGGCGCAGGCCGGCGGCGCCGTGGTCCTGCTCGCGGTGCTGGTCGCGGTGTTCCGGCGGCAGCTGCTCCGGCAGGTCCGGACCGGCGGGCGGACCGCCGCGCACCTGGAGGCGCTGGTCAATCTACTGGTCGTCACCGTGTTGTCGTTCTCGCTGGTGTACGTGCTGATCGCCGGCCACGAGGGGCAGTTCACCGGGCTGGCCACGAGGACGGACGCGCTGTATTTCACGCTGTCGACGCTCGCGACGGTCGGCTACGGCGACGTGCACGCGGTGGGGCAGGCGGCCCGGATCGTGGTCATCGCGCAGATCCTGTTCAACCTCGTCTACGTCGGCGCCGCCGTCACCGTCCTCGGCGGTGCGGTCCGCCGCAGGATCGGCGACGCCGGCGCGGGCACCGACGGCGGGGCCGATCGGGTGACGCCGCGCGGGGACGGGAGTGGATAGCGTTTCGGCCATGAGCGCGCCACGTCGCAATCCGTCGAACTGGTTGTGGGTCGCGGTCCCGCCCGGGGTGACGCTGCTCGCGGGTGCGTTGCTGCTGGCGCTCGCGGCGCCGGAGGGCAGCTCGGTGCTGGGGCCCTTCGTGCTGGCCAACGCGGTCGTGCACGGCACCAACTTCGCCGTCAACGAGCTGCGCCGGCGGGACGAGGCGCCGGCGCGGCCGGGGTGGGAGCTCCACCGGCCGTTCCGCGAGGCGTGCGCGCGGGTCGGGCGGGTGTTCGCGGTCGGGTCGGTGGTGCTCGTCTGGGCGCTGCTCGCGGACGCCGGGCCGGTCGGCGCCGTGCTCGCGCTCGGCGGTGCGGCGGCCATGTACGTGTCCGGCGCAAGGGGCCTCCTGCGGCTGGTGCGCGACACGCCCTCGGTGCGGCTCACGGGAGACGAAGTGCGGGTCGGCGGCCGCTCGTACACCTGGAGCAGCATCGAACGGGTCGAGCTCAACGGCGACCGGGCGCATCCCAGGGTCGACCTGCTCGTCGCGGGGCGGTCGCGACCGGTGACGGTGCGGCCGGAGGACGTGGACGGCAACCTGCTGTTCCTGATGGACCTGATCGGCTACTACGTGGCGCATCCGGAGCGCCGGGCGGCCGTCGGCGAGCCGGGCGAGGCGGTGCGGGTGCACGCGCTGCTGCTCGGCGCGCGGCTGTCGGCAGGACTGACCGGCGGACCGACGCCCATCCGCGCGGTGTGAGCCGCTGGCAGGTCCGGCCAGCCGACGCTCATCCCCGCGCCACAAAAAACGCCGCGCGTCCCCACGCCGCGCGGTGCCGGCGACGGAGCGACCGCCCATCGCCGCGCGTGCATCGCCGCGCGCTACGGTCGAGGCATGCGCAGCGCTGAGCAGATCCTGCGGGAGTCGGCCACGATCGCCGTCGTCGGGGCGTCGCGGGACCCGTGGAAGACCGCCCACTCGGTGCCGCTGGCGATCCAGCGGCGCGGCTGGCGGATCATCCCCGTGAACCCCTTCGCGGACCAGATCTTCGGGGTCCGCGCGTACCGCAGCCTCGCCGACATCCCTGAGCCGGTCGACTTCGTGAACGTCTTCCGGCCGTCCGCCGACGCGACGCAGGTCGTGAAGGACGCGATCGCGATCGGCGCGCCGGCGGTCTGGCTGCAGCAGGACATCGTCTCGCCCGAGGGGCGCGCCCTGGCCGAGGCCGCCGGCGTCGACTACGTCGAGGACACGTGCATCGCCGTGGTGCGCGCCGTGCACGCGATCAGCGGACCCCGTACTCCTTGAGCAGCCCCCGGCTGATGATCGTCTTCTGGATCTCGCTGGTGCCCTCGCCGATGAGCAGGAAGGGCGCCTCGCGCATGAGGCGCTCGATCTCGTACTCCTTGGAGTAGCCGTAGCCGCCGTGGATGCGGAAGGACTCCTGCACGACCTCGGCGCAGTACTCGCTGGCCAGGAGCTTCGCCATGCCGGCCTCGACGTCGTTGCGCTGGCCGGCGTCCTTGAGCCGGGCGGCGTTGACCATCAGCGCGTGCGCGGCCTCGATCTTCGTGGCCATCTCGGCGAGCTTGAACGCGATCGCCTGGTGCTTGACCAGCTGCGCGCCGAACGTCTGGCGCTGCTGGGCGTACGCGATGGCCAGCTCGAACGCGCGGATCGAGATGCCGCACGCCCGGGCCGCGACGTTGACCCGGCCGACCTCGATGCCGTCCATCATCTGGTAGAAGCCGCGGCCCGCCTTGTCGGCGCCGCCGAGCACCGCGCTGCCGGGCACCCGGACGTTGTCGAGGACCATCTCGGTCGTCTCGACGCCCTTGTACCCCATCTTCTCGATCTTGCCGGGGATGGTGAGGCCGGGCAGCGCCTCGTTCTCGCCGAAGCCGGGCGTCTTCTCCAGCAGGAACGTGGTCATGTTCCCGTACACCGAGTCGGCGCCCAGGTCGGTCTTGACCAGGGTGGCGACGACGGAGGAGTACGCGCCGTTGGTCAGCCACATCTTCTGGCCGTTGATGACGTAGTCGTCGCCGTCCGGGACGGCCTTGGTGCGGATGGCGGCGACGTCGGACCCGCAGCCCGGCTCCGACATGGAGAACGCGCCGCGGACCTCGCCGGCGGCCATCCGCGGCAGGAGGCTCGCCTTCTGCTCCGCCGAGCCGTGCTGCGCCACCAGGTAGGCGACGATGAAGTGCGTGTTGACGATGCCCGACACCGACATCCAGCCGCGCGACAGCTGCTCCACGACCAGGGCGTACGTCAGCAGCGACTCGCCGAGACCGCCGTGCTCCTCGGGGATGGTGAGGCCGAACAGGCCCATCTCGCGCATGCCGTCGACGATGTCCGCCGGGTAGACGTCGTCGTGCTCCAGGTGCTGGGCGTGCGGGATGATCTCCTTGTCGACGAACTCCCGCACCGTCTCCAGAATCGACTGCTGCACATCGGTCAGACCGGGTGTCTGGGCGAGGCGGGCCATTGATCGACCTCCATTGGTCAGCGTCCTGCTTGTTACCGGCAGGTATGGAGGGAAGTATTCCGGCTCGGCCTGGCCCAGGCCAACGTGAGCAGCCCACACACCCCTGTGAAATGGTTCTCAGGTGGCCTACAACAAGATGGCGATCGCTGCCCTGGTCTGCGCGGTCCTGGTGCCGCCCTTCGGGATCCTGATGGGGCACATCGCGTGGGCGCAGACGGGCCGCACCGGCCAGCGCGGGCACGGGCTCGCGCTGGCGGCGCTGGTGATCGGCTACGTGGAGCTGCTGGTGCTCTGCGGCATCCCGATCGTGGCGCTCGGCTTCTGACGCCGGTGTGACGCCTCCGGCGCCCGGGTCACCGGTACTGGGCCTCGCGGACGCTGTTGCCACCGTCGATCACGAGCATCTGTCCGGTGATGTACGAGGCGCCGGGCGAGCACAGGAAGGCGATCGTCGCGGCCACCTCCTCGGGGGTCCCGGGGCGGCCCATCGGCGTGCCGAAGCCCTGCTTGAGCTCGACCAGCGTCGACGCGCCGGTGTGGATGATGCCGGGGGCGACCGCGTTGACGGTGATGCCGTCGGCGACGAGCTCCATGGCGAGGGCGCGGGTGAGGCCGACGACGCCGGCCTTCGCCGCCGCGTAGCCCGCCTCGGCGGGCAGGGCGTTGACCGGGCCGGCGGTGGCGGCGAGGTTCACGATGCGGCCCCAGCCGTGCTCGGCCATGCCGCCGACGAACGCCCGGCTGACCAGGAACGCGGTGGTGAGGTTGCGGTCGATCTCGGCGCGCCACTCCTCGTAGGTGAGCTGCGCGACGGGGCGCAGCACCTCGGGGCTCGCCTTGCTGGCCAGGCCCGCGTTGTTGACCAGGATGTCGACGGTGCCGACCTGGTCGACGATCGCGTCGGCCAGCGCGCCGACCTCGGCCTCGACGGTGAGGTCGGCGACGAAGCCGGTGACACCGAGCTCGGTGGCCCGGTCGTGGATGCGCCGGGTGGTGGAGACGATGGCGACCGCCGCGCCCATCGCCTTCAGCCGGCGGGCGGTGGCGTAGCCGATGCCGTCCGGGCTGCCGGCGCCGGTGACCAGCGCGACGCGGCCGTCGAGGCGGTCGATCGCCGTGCCCTCGTCCTCCGCAACCGGCTCCTCGGCGAGCTCAGGCCCGGACGACGGGACGGCCCGCAGGGTGCGGCGGGCCGAGGAAGGGCGGCTCGCGTCGCGCCGGTTGCCTTTGCCCGCGGGGCCGGTGGAACGTAGGTCGGGTGCCATAGGGCAAATCCTGCCTGCCCGAGCCGCTTCCGGGCAATGCGACACGGATTTCTCAGGCCGCCGGGTTGCCCGGGGCGCGCCCGACCGCCCGGGCGCGCGGGGTCGCTCAGGCGGGTGGGGTGAACGACGTCGTACGGGACATGCCGGCGGCGCGGCCCTTCGCGGAGATGACCAGGGCCATCTTGCGGGACGCCTCGTCGATCATCTCGTCGCCGAGCATGACGGCACCGAGCTTGCCACCGGCCTCCGAGGTGTAGTGCTCGTACGCGTCGAGGATGAGCTCGGCGTGGTCGTAGTCGTCCTGGGCGGGCGAGTAGACCTCGTTGGCCGCGTCGATCTGGCCGGGGTGCAGCACCCACTTGCCGTCGAAGCCGAGCGCCGCGCTGCGGGTCGCCACCTCGCGGAACGCGTCGACGTCCCTGATCTGCAGGAACGGGCCGTCGATCGCCTGCAGGTCGTGCATCCGAGCGGCCATCAGGATGCGCATGAGGATGTAGTGGTACGGGTCGCCCGGGTACCCGGGGATGAGGCCGCCGACGACGAGCGACTTCATGTTGATCGACGCCATGAAGTCGGCCGGGCCGAAGATGATCGTCTCGATCCGCGGGGAGGCGGCCGCGATCGCGTCGACGTTGACGAGGCCGGCCGCGTTCTCGATCTGCGCCTCGATGCCGATCCTGCCGACCTCGAGCCCCATCGTCTTCTCGATCTGGGTGAGCGTCAGGTCCAGCCACTCGACCTGCCCCGCCGACTGGACCTTCGGCAGCATGATGCAGTCCAGGTTGTCGCCGGCGCCCTCGACGACCTCGATGACGTCACGGTACGTCCACGGCGTGGTCAGGTCGTTGACCCGCACGACCCTGGTCTTGCCGCCCCAGTCGCCGTCGTTGAGCGCGGCCACGATGTTCTTGCGCGCGTCGGGCTTGGCCAGCGGCGCGACGGCGTCCTCGAGGTCGAGGAACACCTGGTCGGCCGGAAGCCCCTGAGCCTTGTCGAGCATCTTGACGCTCGAGCCGGGGACGGCGAGGCAGGACCGGCGTGGGCGCATGGCGGTGCTCCTTAGGCTTCATTAAGGGGACCTTCGCCACGGTAGCCTCGTCGCGTGATGGCGCAGAATGCCCCTGTGGGAGATCTCACCGGCCGTACGGTGGTGATCACCGGTGCCAGCTCCGGGATCGGCCTGGCGGCCGCGGTCGACATGGCCCGGCGCGGCGCGCACGCCGTCCTCGTCGGCCGCGACCCGGACCGGCTGAACGCGGCGGTCGCCCAGGTGGCCGCCGCCGGTGGGCGCACTCCCCCGGCGTACCGGGCCGACTTCAGCCGCCTCGACGACGTGCACGTGCTGGTGGATCAGCTGCGCCAGCGGTACCAGCGGATCGACGCCCTCGCGAACAACGCCGGCGGCGTGGTGGCCGGGCACGCCCGCACCGTCGACGGCTTCGAGCCGACCATCCAGTCCAACCACCTGGCCGGGTTCCTGCTGAGCCACCTCCTGCGCGAGCAGCTGCGCAGCGGCCGGATCGTCAACACCGCCTCCGCCGCCCACTCGATGGGCGCGATCGACCCCGCCGACCTGCGGGGGGACCGCAAGGCGGGGATGTGGAAGCGGTACGGCGCGGCGAAGCAGGCCAACATCCTCTTCGCCGCGGAGGCGGCCCGGCGGTGGCCCGACATCATGTCGGCGAGCTACCACCCCGGCTTCGTGCGCAGCCGCTTCGGCGCCGGCGTCGGGGTGAACCTGATGTCGAAGGTGACACCGTTCGCGAAGACGCCCGAGCAGGGCGCGGACACGCTCGTCTGGCTGGTGGCGACGCCCCGGCCGCAGCTCGTGTCGGGCGGCTACTACGAGAAGCGCAAGCTGATCAGGCCCAACGCGGCCACCGAGGACCCCCGGCTGGCGGCGCAGCTGTGGGACGCGAGCCTGGCCGCGGTCGGCTTCTGACGCCGCTCTTTCGTTACTTGGCGCCGCGGACCTTGTGCAGGCGGAAGGGGCGCTTCGGCAGGCGGGTCGCCGGGGTGGGCTTCGGCGGTGCGGCCTGCGAGTCGTCGGGCATCGGGACGAGCGGGGCGTCCTCGACCGGGGTGAGGCGGCTGACCACGCAGTCCGTGGCCCACCTGGTCGCGAGTTCGGTGCCGCCGTTGAGCCGCTTCCCGGCCAGCTGCGGCACGAGCTCCGCCCATGCCTCCCCGGCCGGGTCCATGCGCTCCACCGCCGCGGTCCAGGTGACGATCCGGCCGCCGTGGTCGCCGCGGAGGGAGACCTCGACGGTGCCGGCCTCGGCCAGGCCGGGGGCGGACTGCTCGCCGGGGCCGCTCACGACCAGCAGCGACCCGCCGAGCCACGCGCACCAGACCAGGTAGGCCGGGCCGGCGCCGGGCACGGCGAGCCAGGCGACGGCGGCCTTCTTGGCGGCCTCTTCGACCAGCGGTTCCACACCTGCCATCCAATCACAACGGCGGCCCGTCAGGTCGCCGCCGCCGCCCCGTTCAGCGGCGGGCGTGGGGAGCGGTCCTCGAACTCGGCCGAGGTGTAGGCCAGGGCCCGCAGGCCCGGCGGCCAGGAGGCCCAGCCGCCCTTGCGGAGCAGGGCGTCGAGGAACTGGGCGGCGGTCGGCAGATTGGCCCAGACCGCCGGCAGGAAGGTGGCGCGGCGGGCGCCGTCGGTCAGGATCAGGCCGTGCACCCCCGGCTCCAGGACCGCCAGCAGGGCCTCCCGGCTGCCGGCGGCGGGCAGGTCGGCGGGCTCGGTGAGGACGGAGACCTTGATGTCGAGCTCGGTCCAGTCGGCGGCGGTGACCGGCGGCACCCGCGGGTCGCGCATGGACCGCACCGCGTTGTCCACGACGTCGCGGTGCAGCGGGCGGGCCGGCTCGAGGCTGCCGACGCAGCCGCGGAGGGCGCCGGCCCGCTCGAGCGTCACGAAGGAGGCGCCGTGGTCGTGCAGGGGACCGGTCGACGGGATGCGGAACATGAGGCGCTCGCCGGTCAGGCGGGCGCGGACGGCGGCCGCCGCGAGTCCGGCCAGCAGCCGTCCGTCCTTCGGCGACAGAAGCCCTGGCGGCGCCGTCACCAGCCCAGCATAGGCGCGCCGATCGTCGCGGGCAGCGGCATACGGCCCACGACCAGGTCGGGGATCTGGTCGAGGCTGGTGATGCGGGCGCCGTCCCAGTCGAGGTCGGCGTGGAAGGTGAGGTGCCCGCCGAGGTCGGGCGCGTCGAGCTGGACGGCGGTGAGGCCGAAGCGACGGGCGCCGGTGAGCTCGTGCCCGCCGCCGTCGCCCACGTACAGGCATGCCTCGGGGTGGACGCCGAGGCGTTCGCAGGCCGTGCGGTACATCGCCGGGTGCGGCTTGGCGTGGCCGACCTGCGACGAGTAGACGCCGGCGTCGAAGAGGCGGCCGATGGGGGTGCCGGGCAGGACGGTCGGCAGCTCGAACCAGCAGTCGCTGACGACGGCGGTGCGGATGCCCTGCTCGCGCAGCCAGCGCAGGACGGGCTCGGTCTCGGGGCGGGGTGACGCGTCCTGCTGGAGCGAGGCGATGCGCAGCTCGGCGGCCTCGCGCAGCTGGGCGGGCGTGGGCTCGACGCCGAGCTCGACGCACAGCGCGCGGAGACCCGCTAAGACGCTGCCGTAAGCGCCCTTGGCCCGCGCGTCGAAGGTGCGGTCGAGGAGGCTGAGCCACGCCTCGGGGTCGACGCCGAGCACCTCGGCGGTCCTGCGATGACCGTCGCCGCGAACGACGGCGCTGGTGCATGTATTGAAGTAGTCGAAAAGGACAGCGTTAAACACCGTTCAGCCCTCCTGGCATCGTCCGAAAGTACGAATGCAGACCGCTCCGGTCTACTGCCTAAGAGCGCTACCAAGTGTCGGATCGCTGACAATTTTCACCTAGTGACAACATCGGCGCATGCGCCAGATCGGGTTAGCCGCAATTGCCGCCCTCACGGTCGCGATCATCGCGGTCTCGGCGTCGGCGCCGTTGATCGCCTACGCGGCCGCGCCCGCGCTCGCGATCGCCTTCTGGCGCAACGCGCTCGGGGTCGCCGCGATCGCCCCGGTGGCCCTCGCGGCGCGCCGCGAGGAGTTCCGGTCGCGGGCGATGCGCGTCAGCGCCGCGTCCGGCGTGCTGCTCGCGGTGCACTTCGCCGCGTGGGTGCCCAGCGCCAAGCTGACGAGCGTCGCCATGTCGGTGGCGCTGGTCAGTACGACACCCATCTGGACATCGCTGATCTCCGTCGTGCGGGGAGTGCGGGTCCCGGCCAGCACGTGGGCCGGGGTGGGCGTCGCCGTGGTGGGCGTGGCCCTGGCGACGGGCGCCGACCCGGACCTGTCGGGCCGCGCGCTGCTCGGTGACGCGCTCGCGCTGGCCGGCGGGATCGCGGCGGCCGGGTACACGATGCTCGGCGCCCACGCGCGGGGGACGATCTCGACCAGCACCTACGCGACCGTCTGCTACTCGGTCTGCGCGGCGCTGCTCGGGCTGGCGTGCCTGCTCGGCGGGCAGGAGCTGGGCGGCTACAGCACGCGGACGTGGCTGGCGATCGTGGCGATGACCGCCGGCCCCCAGCTGCTCGGCCACACCCTGATCAACTACGCGCTGCGCCGGGTGCCGCCGACGACGGTCGCCGTGCTGCTTCTGCTGGAGGTGCCGGGCGCGCTGCTGCTGGCATGGCTGATGCTCGACCAGCTGCCGGCGGCGCAGACGCTGCCCGGCATCGCGCTGCTGCTCGCCGGCGTGACGATCGTGGTGGTCGGCGGCCGGCGCGCCTCGACTCCCGCCGCGGTGCCCGCCGCGGTGCCCGCCGCGGTGCCCGCCGCGGTGCCGGCCGCCTCATCCGGATCGGATCAGCCCACGGGATCCGGGTCGGGTCAGCCCACGAACGGTGGCACGGTCATCTCGCCGGAGGCGATCGGCACGACGTGGCCGGCGACGGTCGCCGACACCGCCTCGCCGCCGGTGGCGGTGATCGAGCAGCTCAGCAGCGAGGGCCGGCGCATCTCCGAGCCCTGACGGATCTGGTACCGGCTGAGCCCGTCACCCGGCAGCAGCCCCGACGCGACCAGCCACACCCCGAGCCCCATCGCCGCCGAACCGGTCGCGGGGTCCTCGGCGACGCCGGCGTCGGGGACGAGGACCCGCACGTGAGCCTCGTGCCGCCCGGCGTCCCAGTGCAGGACGCTCAGGTTGTCGACGAGCCCGCCGGGCCGCAGCCGCCCCACCGCCTCGTCGGTCACGGACAGGAACGTGAACGGCAGCCCGCACCCGGCCTTGCGGGGCGCCGGCCCGACGAAGTCGGCCTCCGTCAGGCCGACGGCGGCGAGCAGCGGCGCCGGGTCGAGGGCCGGCTCGACGGTCGGGGTGCCGCCGGTGACGGTGGCGGTGCCATGCACGTCGTCGATGGTGATCGGCAGCAGGCCCGCGCCGCACTCCATGACCACGTCGGTGGTCTTGACCAGGCCGTCGCGGTGCAGGGTGACGGCGCAGCCGACGCTGGGGTGCCCGGCGAACGGCAGCTCGGTGCCCGGGGTGAAGATCCGCACCCGGTAGGTCGCCTCGGGCGTGGTCGGGCGCAGCACGAAGATCGTCTCGGACAGGTTGAACTCGAGCGCGATCGCCTGCATCTGCTCGCCGGCGAGGTGATCCGCGTCGAACACGATGGCGAGTGGGTTGCCGGTGAACGGCCGGTCGGTGAAGACGTCGACCACCTTGTACCGCAGCATGCTCATGCACAGAAGCCTAGGCGAGCGGGCAGGCGCGGGAGGCGGTCCAACGGCGAGCCGGTGGTCTTCTTCAGTAGTCTTGAGCCTCGTGAGCACCGCGCCCAGGGTCTATGTCGCGCGCCTCGCCGGCCTGAGTGTGTTCGACCCGAACGGCGACCAGGTCGGGCGGGTGCGTGACGCCGTCGCGCGGGCCCGCACCGACGACCTGCCGCCGAGGGTCGTGGGGCTCGTCGCGGAGATGCCGATGCGGCGGCGGATCTTCCTGCCGATCGGCCGGATCACGGCGATGGAGCCCGACGCGGTGGTGCTCAACACCGGCACGCTCAACCTGCGCCGGTTCGAGAAGCGGCAGGGTGAGCTGCTGGTCCTGGAGGACTTCATCGACCGGCACGTGAGCATCCCGGCGACCGGCCGCACCGGCACCGTCGTGGACGTCGCGATGGAGGCCGACCGGACGGGGACGTGGGCGTTGAGCCGGGTCGCGGTCCGGGAGTTCAGCGGCCGGCTGACCCGCCGCGGTCACCTGAACCAGCTCGAGTGGGGTGAGGTCGTCGGGCTCGCCGGCACCCCGCACGCGCAGGGCACGGCCGGCATCCTCGCGGTGCTGGACAACATGCGCCCCGCCGACCTCGCGAACGTGCTGCAGGACCTCTCCGAGACCCGCCGCGTCGAGGTCGCGACCGCCCTGGACGACGAGCGGCTCGCCGACGTGCTGGAGGAGCTCCCCGAGCACGACCAGCTGGAGATCATGGCGGCGCTGGAGCCGGAGCGGGCCGCGGACGTGCTGGAGGAGATGGACCCCGACGACGCCGCCGACCTGCTCGCGGAGATGCCGAAGGGCGAGCAGGAGGTGCTGCTGGACCTCATGCAGCCCGACGAGGCGTCGCCGGTGCGGGCGCTGCTGGACTACCTGCCCGGCACCGCCGGGTCGGTGATGACGTCGGAGCCGATCGTCATGGCGCCGCACGAGACCGTCGCGGAGGCCCTCGCCCGCATCCGGGAGCCGCAGCTGTCGCCGGCGGTGGCGGCGGGCGTCTTCGTGACCAGGCCGCCGATGGCGACGCCGACCGGGCGGTACCTCGGCGTCGTGCACTTCCAGCGGCTGCTGCGCGAGCCGCCGTCGGCGCTGCTCGGCGGCGTCGTGGACAACGACATCAAACCGCTCGCGCCGCAGGCCACGCTCGGCGAGATCACCCGGCGGATGGCGACGTACAACCTGGTGGTCATGCCGGTCATCGACGACAACGACCGGCTCCTCGGCGCCGTCACCGTCGACGACGTGCTGGACCACCTGCTGCCCGAGGACTGGCGCGACCGGGAGCACGCCGCCTCCGTGTCGTCGGGCTCCTCCGGCCCGGCCGGACGGACGCTCGATCATGGCTGACCGGCGGCGGCTCGACCAGCCGCGGGAGCCGGGGCGGCTGAAGCTGCCCCGCTTCGACCCGGAGGCGTTCGGGCAGTGGTCCGAGGGGATCGCGCGGTTCATGGGGACCGCGAAGTTCCTCGTGTACATGACGGTCTTCATCCTCGTGTGGGTCGTGTGGAACACGCTCGCGCCGAGGACGTGGCAGTTCGACCCGTACACGTTCACGTTCCTGACCCTGATCCTGTCGCTGCAGGCGTCCTACGCGGCGCCGCTGATCCTGCTCGCGCAGAACCGGCAGGCGGACCGGGACCGGCTCGCCTCCGAGGAGGACCGCCGGCGGGCCGCGGCGCAGAAGGCGGACACCGAGTACCTGGCGCGGGAGATCGCGTCGCTGCGGATCGCCGTCGGTGAGATCGCCACCCGGGACTTCCTGCGCTCGGAGCTGGCGCGGATGAGCGAGGAGCTGGACGAGGCCGCGGTGCGCCGGGCGAAGCTGGAGCGGAAGAAGGCGAAGAAGACGCTGGACGAGCCGGTGGAGGAGGACACCTTCAACCCCGGTGACGACCCGCCCCGCCGGCGCGCCCGCTCCGCCCGCTGACCCTATGTCCCGCTATTGCCGTTTTTGTCGCTTGTACTGGCAGCTAATGCGCCCTCGCGGCCACGAGAAGACCCTCTCCGAGGGGCAGGATCGCCGGCACCCACGCGTCGCTGTCCCTGATGGCCTTGACGGCCTCCCTGAGCAGGACGGTCTCCGAGTCGCGGATCGTGGGGTCGCTGACCCGGCCGCCGCCGAGCGCGCCGGCGAGCACCAGGGTCCCTCCGGGCCGCAGGAGCCGCTCCGCCGCCGCGGTCACGGCCGCGTACTCGCTCGGGTCGTGGTCCACGAACACCAGGTCATAGGCGCGGTCGGCGAGCCGGGGCAGGACGTCCAGGGCGCGGCCGCTGATGATCCGGGTCCGCGACGGCGGGTTGCCGGCGGCGGCGAACACCCGCCGCGCGACCCGCTGGTGCTCCGGCTCGAGGTCGATCGTGGTGAGGACCCCGTCGCGGCGCATGCCGCGCAGCAGCCACCCGCCGCTCACCCCCGTGCCGGTGCCCACGTCGACCACGGCCTTCGCGTTGCTGACCGCGGCGACGACCCGCAGCGCCGCGCCCTCACCCCGGCTGACGCTGGAGATGCCCAGCTCGGCGGCCTGCTCGCGGGCCGCGGTGAGCACGGGGTCCTCCAGCACGTAGCCGTCGACGAAGTCGGCGAACTGCTGCGCTGCTCTGACGGACGGGGGGATGTCGCACCTCCATGAGACGTCGATCCCCGCAAGCCTAGGAGACCTCGCCCTCACGTGTGGGATGCCGGCCCGTGTAATGCTGGATGCGAAACGGACGGAGGAGCCGATCGTGACAGACGGTTCGGCCTGGCGTCAGCCTGGCCACGGCGCATCGACCAGCCCCGCTGGCTGGCCCATGCCGCCCGCGCAGCCACGACCGCAGCCCGCCCCGAGCAGCTGGTGGTCCGACGCCCTCGCCGACCCGTGGCGGGACCCTGACGCGCAGGTCGTCGTGGTCAAGACGCCGGTGGACGAGCCGCCGGCGCTGGAGAAGGTCCCGCCGCCCGGCCCCGCACCGCGGGCCGGCCTCGGGCTGGTCCTGATGGTGTCGATCATCACCGCCCTGCTCGCCGGCGCGCTCGGCGGCACCCTCGGCTACGTGTTCGCCGGTGGCGGCGGTGGCGTCCTGGGCGGCTCCATGCTCGGCGGCAACCCGCCGCTGAACGGCCGCCCGCCGGACACCGTGGCCGCCCTGGCGAAGAAGGTCCTCCCCAGCGTCGTCACGATCAGCATGCGGGTGGGCGCCGGCACGTCCCTGGGCTCCGGCTTCGTGGTGTCCAACGACGGCTACGTCATCACCAACAACCACGTGGTGCAGGGCGGCAACGGCTCCGCCACGGTCCGCTTCACCGACGCCTCGGTCGCCCCGGCCTCCGTCGTCGGCAGCGACGACGAGTCCGACATCGCCGTGCTGAAGATCGACACCGCCGGGCTGCCCGAGGACCAGCTGAAACCCGTCGAGTTCGGCGACTCCGACCAGCTGCAGGTCGGCGACCCGGTCGTCGCGGTCGGCGCCCCGCTCGGCCTGACCAGCACGGTCACGTACGGCGTGGTCAGCTACCTCGACCGCCCCATCCGCACCAGCGAGGGCGGCACCGCCCGCTACTACTCGGCGATCCAGACCGACGCGGCCGTCAACCAGGGCAACTCCGGCGGCCCGCTCTTCGACGGCGCCGGCCGGGTCGTCGGCATCAACTCCGTGATCGGCACCCTCTCCGAGGACCAGGCGACGGCCGGCAACGTGGGCCTCGCGTTCGCCATCCCGATCAACCACGCCCGCCGCGTGGCCCAGGACGTCATCAACACCGGCAAGGCCCGGCGCACTGTGATGGGTGTCTCACCCGACCCGAGCTACCGCAACCCCGCCGGCGGCGCCCGCCTCGCCGCCGTCGAAGCCAACGGCCCGGCCGCCGGCGGCGGTCTCCACGCCGGCGACGTCATCCTCGCCGTCAACGGCAAGCCCGTGGAGGAGTTCTGGGACCTGACGGCCCTCATCCGCAAGTACGCTCCCGGCGCGGTCGTCGAGATCCAGTACCTGCGCGGCACCACCAAGGAGAAGACCTCGGTGACCCTGGTCGCCGACGCGAAGTGACCGGTGGGCCCTCCCCGCGAGGGCCACGGGTGCGTAGGCTGGCGGGCGAGAGCAAGGAGGCCGGCAATGGGCTTGGAAAACCTCGGTGGCTGGGAGTTCATCGTCATCATCCTGGTGGGGCTGTTCATCTTCGGCCCCGACCGGCTGCCGAAGGCGATCAGCGACGGCATGCGCATGCTTCGCAACGTCCGCCAGATGGCCCGCAACGCCACCGGTGACCTGAGCCGCGAGCTCGGCACCGACATCCAGCTCGAGGATCTCCACCCGAAGGCCTTCCTGCGCAAGCACCTGCTGAGCGAGGCCGACGAGGCCGCTCTGCGCCGCCCTCTGCAGGACATCGTCGGCGAGGTCCGCGGCGTCGCCGACTCGGTCAAGCGCGACGCGGAGGCGGCCGCCAAGGGCATCAACGCCACGGCGACCCCCACGGCCTCCGCGGCGCCCACGTCGCTCACCAAGTCGGCCGCGACCCCCGCCCCGGCTCCGGCCCGCCCCTCCTGGGACGACGTCACCTGACGCCTGCCTGCCGTTCTTCGCGGGGCTTCGGCCTCATCTGCGAACAGACCGCCTGCGACCAGCTATCGGCGCAGGCGGTCTCTCGTACAGTGGCCGCGGTTGTCGCTCTTGAAATCAGCGACCGGCGGGCTTGAGGCCGAGCGGTTTGCCGGCGAGGCTCTCCCGGCGCACGGCGAGGCGGTCGGCGACGGTGATCAGCGCGGCCGCGGCGGGCGCCGACGGGTCGGACAGCACGAGCGGGAGACCGGCGTCGCCGCCCTCGCGCAGGCGCGTGTCGAGCGGGATCTGGCCCAGCACCGGGACCTTCGCGCCGACGGCCCGGCTCAGCGACTCCGCGACCTGCGCGCCGCCGCCGCTGCCGAACAGCTCCATGCGCTGGCCGTCGGGCAGCTCCAGCCAGGACATGTTCTCCACGACGCCGACGATGCGCTGGTGCGTCTGCAGGGCGATGGAGCCCGCGCGCTCCGCGACCTCGGCCGCGGCGGCCTGCGGGGTCGTCACGACCAGGATCTCCGCCGACGGCAGCAGCTGCGCCAGGGAGATCGCCACGTCACCGGTGCCCGGCGGGAGGTCCAGCAGGAGGACGTCCAGGTCGCCCCAGTAGACGTCGGCGAGGAACTGCTGCAGCGCCCGGTGCAACATCGGCCCGCGCCACACCACCGCCGCGTTGCCCGGCGTGAACATCCCGATCGAGATGACCTTCACCCCGTGCGCCGACGGCGGCATGATCATCGACTCGACCTGCGTGGGCCGGCCGTCCGCGCCGAGCATCCGCGGCACCGAGTGGCCGTAGATGTCCGCGTCGACGACGCCGACCTTGAGCCCCTTCGCGGCGAGTGCCGCCGCCAGGTTGACCGTCACGCTCGACTTGCCGACGCCGCCCTTGCCGCTGGCGACCGCGTAGACCCTGGTCCGCGAGCCCGGCTGGGCGAACGGGATGACCGGCTCCTGCACGTCACCGCGCAGGCTGCTCTGCAGCTCCTTGCGCTGCTCGGGCGTCATGACCCCGAAGTCGACCTCGACCCCGGTGACCCCTTCGACCGCGCCGACCGCGGCGGTGATGTCGGTCCGCAGCTTGTCCTTCAGCGGGCAGCCGGCCACCGTGAGCAGCAGCCCGATCACCGCGACGCCGTCGGGTCGCAGCACGACCTCGCGCACCATACCGAGCTCGGTGATCGGTCGGCGGATCTCGGGGTCGTCGACGGTCGACAGAGCGGCGGCGATCGCGGCTTCGACGGTGGTGGCAGGGGCTGACATGCCGCCATCGTACGTCGGCCACCGCCGCTGTTCAGGCGGCCGGCCCGTGGGTCGTAACGCATCACACTCACCCGAACGGTGACAGGGTTGTCCCGCGTCCGCAGCGATGGGAACATCGTTGTCAGCCGCGCGCCTCGCCCCTTGAGGCGCGCGGCTTTTCCGTCCCCGGAATTGTCGTACCCCTGTTCGAAAATGGGGGCATGACAGCATTCGGCACGACCACCAGCACCGTCCTGTCCGCCACGGCACCGTTCGACCTCGCCTGCTCGCTGCGCGCCATGGAGTCCTTCGCCCCCTGCAGCGGCGACCAGCTCGTCACCGCCGGCCGCGCCCGCCGCGCGTTCCTGCACCCGTCCGACCCGACCCGCGCCGTCGTCGCCGAGGTCACCGCCCGCGACGACGGGCTCCCGGGCGTCACGCTCACCGTGTTCAGCGACGGCGAGCTGAGACCCGGGGAGACCGAGGCCGTCGGCGACCGGGTCAGCGACTGGCTGAGCCTCCGCGACGACCGGGCCGCGTTCCTGCGCCTGGCCCGCGCCGACCCGGCCATGACCTCGATCCTCGCCACCACCGAATGCCTGCACCAGGTCCGTTTCGCCTCGTTCACCGAGGCCGCCGTCTTCTACACGCTCGTGCACCACTCCGCCCACTGGTTCGCCAAGGCGTACAAGCGCCGTCTCCTCACCGACCACGGCCCCCACGGCATCGTCGACGGCGTCCGCTATGCCGCGTTCCCGCCGATGTCCACGCTGGTGGCGCTCGGCGTCAGGGGCCTCACGCCCTATGCCAGCAACTCGCTGAGCGCCCGCCGCGTCCACGCCGTGCTGGCCGCCCTGAGCGCCCTCGACGAGCACCGGCTGCGCACCGCCCCCGCCGGCGAGGTCTATGACACGCTGCTGTCCGTGCGCGGCATCGGCCCCTTCACCGCCCACGCCCTGCTCCTGCGCGCCCTCGGCCACCCCGACCGCGCCCCCCTCGAGATGCGCCAGCACCTCACCTCCGCCGAGTCGGTCTACGGCACCCCCGCCCCTTCCCCAGCCGAGCTCCGCGAGTGGTATGGCGCCACGATCGGCTGGTGGGCCTACACCGTCCGCACCGCCCTGGACTGGCTCGACCAGGACCGCCGCGCCGCCGCCCGCGCTGCCCGCTCCCCCGGACGGGCGCCCCGCACGCCGTACCTCCTGCGCCAGACCGGGGGCGAGCTGAGCGCCTCCCTCACCACGACGGCGCAACCAGCACCACTGACCCCACTGACACCACCGGCACCCGCACTGCACGCCGCCGCACCCCACGACGACCACTCAGCCGTCCACACCTCCTGACCCGCCAACGCCCGGCACCCTGCCTCTGTTCGGCCGACCCGGGCGCTGGCCGGCACCCCACCGCCCTCGCCGGTGGCCGGCACTCCGACGCCCGGCCACCGGCGACGGTCTTCTCGGGGCGTGCCGGTCGTCCGCTTTCACCGAGGTCGCCTGGCTGTTTTCGCCTCACACCCACCGTCGCGGCGCTGGGCCATCACGCGTCTCGACTACCTGACGCTCCAGCCTTCCCGACTTCCCGCCCGACTCGCCGACTTCCCGATCTCTGGCTCCCCGACGCACTGACTCTTCGTGATTCCGGACGCCGCGCCTTCCCGAGGCCGCGCCTTCCCGATTTCCTGAAGACGATCCGTCGCCTTGCCCAGCCACTTGACCGCCGCGGCGCGATCGCGTTGCCAGGCTCTCAGGTCGCTGCCGCCTGCTCGATCTGTCGAGTTCTCAGGTCGCCACCCCGCGCTCGCAAGCACTCGGGAGCCGAGCCCCACCGGCACCATTCAGCCCCTCCCGCAGCAACTCCCCGGCCCACCCAACCCACAACCCGGCACCCGACGTCCACCGACCACCCGACCGGCCCTCGGCCCTCGGAGCGGCCCGGTTGCCCAATTCCTGCGGCATGCCCACTTCGCCGGGTTCTCAGATCGCTCCACCACTCCACGCCGACAAGCGGGGCCAAGTCACCCACCAGCACCGCCCAGCCACCCTCGCGTCGCAACTCCACGACCACCCGAACACGCGACTCACGACCCGACACCCGACCGCCCTCCCGACACTCCGACCGCTCGGGCATGTTCGACGAGGCGGTGACCCCGAACGGCACGAGGTCCGCGTGCCCCACCAGTCCCAACTGCCGAACTACCGTGAGCTGCCCGCTTCGCCGGATCCTCAGGCCACATCTCGCGCCGGCAAACGCGGGCCGAGTCACCCACGGGCACCGTTCACCCGCCGACGCGTCGCAATTTCGGTGGCCACCCAACCCCGCAAGGCCGCGGTCCGACGCCCTGCTGCCCGCCCGGCGCTCCAGCCTCTAGGTCCTGCCCCAGTTGCCTGACTGCTGTGGGCGACCGTTTTGTCGGGTTCTCGGGTTGCTTCGCCTCGCAGGATCACAGCCGCTATCGCAGGTGATGCACAGCCCCCGCACCTCGGGGTCCCCATGTCCCGACCGACTGCCGGCGCTTGCCGCGCCCAGGTGGCGCCACACAATCGGCGTGCCGACCGGGGTAGCTCCACGGCAGACCGCGACTGCCGCCTCCGTTCCGCAGCCGGGCCTCAGGCGCGAGATCCCTCTCGACTCCCGGACCGGCGGGCCCCATGCCGACAACGCTGACCTCTCCGCGCCGCCCGCGTGATCCAAGGACAGCACCGGCCGCCATCACGACCAGATCCAACCTTCGATCACAGCACCGGCCACACCCGGCGGATAGAGGTGCACCACCCGGAGCCGCTGCTGCCCACACCGCAGCCGACACAACCAGCAATAAACCGTCAGACGCCCGGACCGACGCACCCCACCCGCAACGGGACGCCGCACTGACAGGCAGCCCTCACCCGAAACGCCGACCTCTCCACGCCATCCGCTTGATCCAAGGACAGCGCTGGCCGCCAGCACGACCATGTCCGGCCTTCGATCATCACGCTGACCATGGCCACACCGCGGCCGGCACGACTACTGAGCCGAAGCGTCAGGCGCCGGACCGAGCACCACGCGCGCGGCGGGCGCCGCGCCGGCACGCAGCCCCACCTGCAACGCCCACCTCGCTACGCCGGGCCGCTTGATCCAAGGACAGCATTGGCCGTCAGCACGACCAGGTCCGGCCTTCGATCACCACGCTGACCATGGCCGCACCGCAGCTGGCATGACTAGCAAACCGTCAGGCGCCGGACCAAAGCACCACGCGCAACGGGGCGCCGCGTTGACGGGCATCCCCACCCGCAACGCCGACTTCTCCGCGCCGGCCGCTTGATCCAAGGACAGCGCTGGTCGCCAGCACGGCCAGGTCCAGCCTTCGATCACCACGCTGACCAGGCGCATGTCTGCGGTGGTTGGCGGGGTGGTGGCTGGAGGGGCGGGGCGTCAGGTTGTTGCCTCTAGCCAGCGCAGCAGGGTGCGGACGCCCCAGCCGGTGGCGCCCTTGGTGAGGTCGGCGTCTGGGGAGTCGGACCAGGCGGAGGAGGACATGTCGATGTGGGCCCAGTGGTCGCGGAGGGGGCCGGTGAACTCGCGGAGGTAGAGGGCGGCCATCACGGAGCCGGCGCCGACGTCGGTGGAGTTGACGATGTCGGCGACGTCGCTGTCGAGGGCGTCGGCGTAGTCGTCGTGCAGGGGCATGCGCCAGACCGACTCGCCCGCGGTGTCGGCGGCGGTGGTGAGCTCCTTGGCGAGGGTGTCGTTGTAGCTGTAGAGGGCGGCGGTGCGCTTGCCGAGGGCGACGCCCTGCGCGCCGGTGAGGGTGGCCAGGTCGACGATCGTGTCGGGGCGCAGGCGCCGGACGGCGTAGGCCATGGCGTCGCCGAGGACGAGGCGGCCCTCGGCGTCGGTGTTGTGGATCTCGGAGGTGGTGCCGCCGTAGTGGCGGATGACGTCGCCGGGGCGGAAGGAGTCGGCGCCGAGGGCGTTCTCCGCGAGGGGGGCGAGGGCGGTGATCCGCACGGGGAGGCGCAGCGCCGCGGCGGCGAGGGTCGCGCCGATCACGGCCGCCGCGCCGCCCATGTCCTTGCGCATGAGCTTCATGCCGGAGAGGGGCTTGATGCAGATGCCGCCGGTGTCGAACGTGATGCCCTTGCCGACCAGGACCACGTGCCGCCGGGCGCCGCGCGGGCGCCAGGACAGCTCGACCAGGCGCGGGCCGCGGGTGGAGCCGCCGCCGACGGCGAGGATCGCGTTGAACCCCTGCTCGGCGAGGGCCTTCGGGTCGCGGACGGTCACCGTCAGCCCGGGCACGCCCGCGGCGGCCTTCTCGACCCGCTTCGCGAACCAGGCGGGGGTCTTCTCGTCGCTGGGCATGTTGGTGAGGTCGCGGGCGAGGCGGGTCGACTCGGCGACCACCTTGGCGGCGGCGAGGCCCGCGTCGAGCTCGGCCGACCGGGCGGCGGCAAGGTTGACCCTGCGCAACGACGGGGGCTCGGCGGCGCCGAGGCGGAAGCGGTACGACGCGAGCCACAGCCCCTCCCCGAGGCCCCGCACCGCGGCCGGCGTGACGTCGTCGGGCAGGAGGAGGGTGAGCGTCGGCTCGTCGCCGGCGGACCTGGCGAGCTTCGCGCCCGCGGCCCGCCAGCCGGCCTCGTCGCCGGCCCCGACGCCGACGAAGAAGAGCAGGTCGGGGCGGTGCCCGGCGCGCGGCAGCTTGTGCAGGGTGCCGGCCGACCCGGAGTGCTCGACATCCAGCAGGAACGCGGTGATGTCGTCCAGGTCGGCCGGGCCGAGCTTCAATCTCGCCAGCGACGCCCGCACGGCGGCCAGCCGTGCCGCCGCGGGGTCGTCGGAAGAGTCGGCGGCCGGCACGACAGCGGCGACCGCACCGGAGACGTTGCGGGCCGTGGCGAACCGGATGTCCAGCAAGAGCTTGCCTCCACTCGAAACTCACATGTTTCCGCGCACACCTCTGGGAGCGACCGCCTCAGGGCCACTCGGTTGCGCGGGGTCGTGCCGGATGAGCGAGAAGACCTCAGCCGGTGGCGGTCTTCAGTGCCTCGCTGAGCTCGTTGGCCTCATCCTTGGTCATCTCGACGACGAGCCGCCCACCACCTTCCAGCGGGACCCGCATGACGATGCCCCGGCCCTCCTTGGTGACCTCCAGCGGACCGTCGCCTGTCCGCGGCTTCATGGCCGCCATGTTGTCTCCCTTCGCTCCCTGATGTCCCAGACATCAGGTGGCACAGCCGTCCCCGCATGCCCGCGCGGTCACTCACCAGCGTCGGCCGGGACCTGCCTCCCGGCCTTCGGACTCGTGATGAACGCGCCAACAGATGATTTTCCCTGATGATGGCCCCAAGACCCAAACTGGGACGCGAACCATGTGACAACTCCTGGCGGTGAACGCCGGTCAACTGTCACAATAAGCGGCCATGCAGGCCCGGTCCGCCCTCTTTGATCTCTATGGCGACCATCTCCGTCCCCGCGGTGGACGGGCCGCCATAGCGGCCCTCGTGCGCCTGCTCGCACCCCTCGGCATCGCGCCACCCGCCGTCCGGACCGCGGTGTCACGGATGGTACGGCAGGGCTGGCTGCACCCTTTACGGTTGCCGACCGGCCCCGGCTACGGCATCACCCCGAAGGCGGCACGGCGGCTCGACGCGGCGGGTGCCCGCATCTACCGCACCCCCACGGGCGACGCCGGCTGGGACGGCCGCTTCGATCTCATCACGCTGGACCCGCCGCAGCACCGAGGCGCGCGGGCGAAACTCGTCGCCAACCTGGGATTTCTCGGTTACGGGGCGATCGACGCGTCCACCTGGATCGCGCCGCGGCCCGGCGAGGGCGTCGACGCACTGCTCGTCGAGGCCGGCGTCCGGTACGACCGGTTCAGCGCGGCACACGTCGCCGGCGGCGAGCAGCTCGTGACGCGCGCCTGGGACCTGCGGGCGATCGGCGAGGCGTACGAGCAGTTCGTAACCGACCTGACGCCGCTGGTGTCGGCGCTCGGCCCCGGCACCGACGACGAGCGCGCGTACGCGGCGAGGTTCACGCTGGTGCACGCGTGGCGGGCGTTCCTGTTCCGCGACCCGCAGCTGCCGCCCGAGCTGCTGCCGCAGCACTGGCCGGGGACGGCGGCGGCGGCGTTCTTCGACCGGCACGCGGGCCGGCTGCGCCCCGCCGCCGACCGCTACGTTGACCAGTGTCTGCGAACGTAGAAGGAGTTCATCACATGAGTCTGCAGGTCGAGCGCAATGAAGCGGTCGCCGTCGTCACGTTCAACCGTCCCGAGGCGCTCAACGCGCTGGACACCGCCACCAAGGTGGCCCTGCGCGACACCCTCAAGGAGCTCGCCGAGGACACCGCGGTCAGGGCCGTCGTCCTCGCCGGCACCGGCCGGGCGTTCTGCGTCGGGCAGGACCTCCGCGAGCACGTGGCGCTCCTGGAGTCCGGCAGCGACGCGCCGCTGTCCACGGTCCGGGAGCACTACAACCCGATCACCGAGCTGGTCCTGACCATGCCGAAGCCGGTCGTCGCGGCCGTCCGGGGCATGGCGGCGGGCGCCGGGGCGTCCCTGGCGCTGCTCGCCGACTTCCGGATCGGCGGGCCGGGCACCGGGTTCCTGATGGCGTTCGCCAACGTGGGCCTCGCCGGCGACACCGGCGTGTCGTGGACGCTGCCCCGGCTCGTCGGGCACGCGAAGGCGACCGAGCTGCTGCTGCTCGCCGAGCCGGTCGACGCGGCGGCCGCGGACCGTCTCGGCCTGCTGACCCGCCTGGTCGACGACGACGAGCGGGTGCTGCCGGTCGCCCTCGAGCTCGCGACCCGCCTCGCCGCCGGCCCCACCGTCGCGTACGGGCAGATCAAGCGCCAGCTCGCCGCCGGCTCCTCCGGCACGCTGCGGGAGGCCCTGGAGGTCGAGGCGCAGGCCCAGGCGGTCTGCGGGCAGACGGCGGACCACAAGGCATCGACGGCCGCCTTCGTGCAGAAGCAGAAGCGGGTCTTCGCCGGAGCCTGACCGACGATTTACGTGGCTCGAACACGCGGGTCCTACTGTTGGCCGCATGGCCGATCGGAAAGCACTCGCGCACCTGCTGCGCCGCGCGACCTTCGGGCCGACCGCCGAGGAGGTCGACGCGGCGGAGCGGGCCGGCGCGTCCGCGACCCTCGACGCCCTGATCAGCCCCGCCGGCGACGACGCGGGCGCCGCCCGGACACCCGTGCCGAAGCTCCCCCCGGTGGTCAACGAGAAGACCGACCGGGCCGCGCAGATCCGCACCGTCGGGTACTGGTGGCTGGACCGGATGGTCCAGGCCGAGCACCAGCTGCACGAGAAGCTGACGTTCTTCTGGCACGGGCACTGGGCGACCTCGGCCGACAAGGTGAAGTACGGGTCGCTGATGCTCGGCCACCAGCAGACCCTCGCCCGCACCGCGCTCGGCGACTTCGGCACGATGGTCCGCGCGATGATCCACGACCCGGCGCTGATCATCTGGCTGGACGGGCAGAAGAACACCGTCAAGGCGCCCAACGAGAATCTCGCCCGCGAGCTGATGGAGCTGTTCACGCTCGGCGTCGGCCACTACACCGAGCGGGACGTGCGGGAGGGCGCCAGGGCGCTGACCGGATGGGTCGTGGACCCGAAGGCCGGCACCGCGAGCCTCAACCCGAAGCGGCACGACGCCAAGCCCAAGACCATCCTCGGCACGACCGCCGACCTCGACGCCGACGGTTTCGCCGCGCTGCTGCTGGGGCAGCCCGCGTGCCCGGAGTTCATCGCGCGGCGGTTGTGGCTGCGGTACTGCGGCGACAACCCGATCCCGGAGGCGGTGCTCGCCGAGGCGAAGCGGCAGGCCACGACGGTGGCGATGCTCCGCGTGCTGCTGCTCGCCGACGGCCACGCCGAGCTGGTCAAGCAGCCGGTGGAGTGGCTCGTCGGCGCGCTGCGCCAGCTCGGGCTGCGCCCCGGTGACATGCCGGAGCAGCAGCGCAAGCAGCTGCAGGGCGGCCTCAACCAGCTCGGCCAGGTCCCGCTTCGCCCGCCGAGCGTCGGCGGCTGGCCCGCCGGCGCCGCGTGGCTCACCACGTCGGCGACCCAGGCCCGGCTGAAGATGGCGCAGCTGCTGGCCGGCAAGGCCCCGCAGCCGGTCCTCGACCGGATCGGCGCGGCGCCGAAGGGACAGCGGGCGGACGCCCTCGCGCGGCTGCTCGTCGTCGACGCGTTCACCGACCGGACCCGCGCCGCGCTCGACGCCGTCGCCGGCGACCCCCGCAAGCTCCTGGCCCTCGGTCTGGCGAGCCCCGAGTACGCGATTGCCTAGGTGGTTCTCATGGATACCGTCACCCGGCGCAGGTTTCTGATCACCAGCGGTGTCGTCGGCGCCTCCGCGCTCGCCGCCGGTGGTGCGTGGACCCTGCGGGACATCTTCGACACCGCGACCTGGGACGACCGGCCCGGCGACGCGAAGACGCTCGTGCTCGTCACCCTGTACGGGGGAAACGACGGCCTCGCGAACGTCATCCCGTTCGCGGAGAAGGGCTACCGGGAGGCGCGCAACGAGCTCGCCTACACCGCCGAGGAGGTCATCCGCCTCAACGACACGGTCGGGCTGAACCCCGCCCTGACCGGGTTCAAGCAGATGTACGACGCGGGGAAGCTCGCCGTCGTCCGCGGGGTCGGCTACCCGAAGCCCGACCACAGCCACTTCCGGTCCATGGACATCTGGCAGACCGCGCAGCCGGACCGGCCCGGCAACACCGGCTGGCTCGGCCGCTGGCTGGACACGTACGGCGGCGACCCGCGGCACGCCGTGTCCTTCGAGCCCGTCCTGCCGCCGCTGCTCGCGGGGGCGAACAGCGCCGGCGCGGCCGTGCCGGTCACCGGCCTCGCCCTGCCCAACGGGGTGCGGACCGAGACCCTGTCGCAGCTCGGCGCGGCCGCCGAGGGCGAGCCGCCGCTGCAGGCGCGGGCCGCCCGCGCGTTCGCCGACCTGGTCAGCGTCGACACCCTCATCCGCACCGCCGCCGACGGCGACCACGACGACACCGGCGAGGAGACCACGGGCACCGGCACCGGCGGCCGCTCCGACCTGAAGGCGCAGCTCGACCTCGTCGCCCGCTGCGTCGAGGCGAACGTCGCCACCCGGGTGTTCTCGGTCTCGCTGGGCGGCTTCGACCTGCACGCCGAGGAGCGGGACTCGCAGGAGAACCTGCTGCGCCGGCTCGACGAGGCGCTGACCGGGTTCGCCGCGCGGATGGCGAAGACCGAGGCGGGCCGCCGGGTCGTGGTGGCCGTCTACTCCGAGTTCGGCCGGCGGGTCGCCGCGAACGGCTCCGACGGCACCGACCACGGCACCGCCTCGAACATGTTCCTGCTCGGCAGCCCGGTGCGCGGCGGCCTGTACGGCGAGCAGCCCAGCCTGTCCGACCTGGACAACGGCGACCTGAAGTTCACGACCGACTTCCGCGCCGTGTACGCCTCGCTGCTGTCGGACGTCCTGGACGCCGATCCGCAGCGGATCCTGGGGTACTCGTCGGCGCTGCCCGGGCTGTTCTAGTCCTCTTCCGGATCCTGGTTGGCCTCGGCGCCGAGCACGAACGCCTGCATGGCGAGCTCGTCGCCGGCCGGCCAGACGAACGCGGGCAGCTCGGCCGGGCCGAGGTCGCGCACGTAGGTCCAGAACTCCCGCACCGCCTCGCCCGGCGACGCCGCCTCGATCGGCAGGTCGACGCTCACCAGCCAGGTCCGCTTCGCCTCGGGCCGCTTCGTCGCGCTCGTGACCCCTTGCGCGACCGCGACGAACGCCGCCTCGTCCAAGCGGTGCTCGCCCTGCTCCAGGCTGCCGCCGAACGGCACCGGCGCCGCGATCAGGTCCACGGTGTAGCGCAGGCGCCCCTCACCGTCGGCCCGGGCGACGCCGAACACCACGGGCGGCTCGACCGCCGCCACCAGCAGCGCCTCGTCCCCGGCGGGAAGCGTGGCCTCCGGCACGAACGGCGAGGCGTAGAGCCGCTCCTGCTCGTACCGCTCCCCGGAGACAACCACCGCCCACTTCGCCATGCCCCCATTCCACCATCCGGCCGTGATCGGCAGCAGCCGGGCCTGCGGGGATTCGGGTGAGGCAGCCGACTACCGCTCCTCGACGGTCCAGCCGGTCTGGTCGGCCCACTGCTCGGCGCGGTCGAGCATGTCGAAGATGAAGTCGGTCTTCGCGCGGGTGTAGCCCTCGCGGTCGTCGGCGAAGCGGACGGCGAGGCGGCGCTTCACCTGGGCATAGGCGTCGGTGGCGAGGTCGTGGTTGCGCAGGAAGTCGACGAAGAGCAGCTGGACCCGCTCGTGCGAGGAGCCGCGCGACGTGACGTGGACGTGCCGGGTGCGCGGCGGGGTGGCCGGGCGGTAGAAGGACCAGGAGGCGGCCGGGTCGCGGTGGGCCAGGGCCATGCCGGTCGACTCGACCGCGGGGCGGTAGCCGTCGCGGTCGTGCTCGTCGGCCACGACGACCAGGATGTCGATGACGTTCTTCGCGGCGAGGCCCGGAACGGCCGTGGAGCCGATGTGCTCGATGCGGAGCGCCACCGGGCCGAGTGCGTCGGCCAGCTCGTCGCGGTAATACGCGAACTTCGCGGGCCAGTTCGGGTCATATTCGACCAGTTCGAGCGGACCCCCGTAGTCGGCGGCGAACTCGGCGGTCATCAGTCCACACTCCAGTCACTCGCCGGGCGGTCGTCAGTCCGGATCATGGCCGGTCGAGCTGCACAAAACAAGAGGCGAGATGATCGTCGACCATGCCGGTGGCCTGCATGAGGGCATAAGCCGTCGTCGGGCCGACAAACCTGAAGCCGTGCCGCTTCAGGGCCTTGGCCAGCGCTTTGGACTGGTCGGTCGAGGCCGGCACCTCGGCGAAACTGGCGGGGCGGGCGGCTCGCGGCTCGGGCGCGAAGGACCACAGCAGCGCGGCGATCCCGTCGGGGAGGTCGGCGGCGGCGCGGGCATTGGCGACGGCGGCCTCGATCTTCGCCCGGTTGCGCACGATGCCGGCGTCGCCGAGGAGCCGCTCGACGTCGGCCTCGCCGAACTCGGCGACCTTGGCGATGTCGAAGTCCGCGAACGCGGCGCGGAACGCGGGCCGCTTGCGCAGGATCGTGATCCACGACAGGCCGGACTGGAACGCCTCCAGGGTGAGCCGCTCGAAGAGCCCGTTGTCGTCGCGGACGGGCCGGCCCCACTCGGTGTCGTGATAGACCGCGTAATCGGGCGTCGAGGCGCCCCACGCACACCTGGCGAGCCCGTCGTCGCCCACCACCACATCAACCACGCCCCGCAATGTACTGCAGGCCTACGACAGTTTCCCCGTCTCGACGAGCCGGGCGAAGCGTCGCAGGGCGCCGGTGAGGCTGACCTTGGAGCCGGGCCAGAGGACCGGCCAGGCCGCCTTTCCGGCGGCCCCGGCCGGCAGGTGGAACCATTCGTGCCAGACGACCTGGGTGCGGGTGCTGCCCAGCGGCGTGCAGCGCAGCACCCCGGGGCCACGCAGCACCTTGCCGTGGTGCACGACGCGGACCTCGTACGGGGGATCGACCTTCACCACCCGCATGAGGTCCCGCAGCGTGGCCGGGCCGACGCGGGTGACGGCCTCGATCGAGCTGCCCTCACCACCGTCCCCGGACAGGACGCGGACCGTGGTGAACGGGATCCAGTCGCTCTGCCGGGGCCAGTCGATGAGCGCGGCGAAGACCCGCTCGGCGGGTGCCCGGACGATCACCGTCGCGGTCACCTCGCCGGTGCCGGGCCGGGCGACCTCGTCGTCGAAGGACGATTCGGTCACTTCACCACCGGGGAGGGCGCGCCCCAGGTGTGCGCGGCGCTGTCGTCGTCGGCGGCCCGCTTGTCCAGGTCGACGACGGGCTCGGCCGCGGACTCCGACTCGGGCTCGGGCTCGGCCGGGGCGGACGGCGAGGACAGCACGACGTTGCCGCCGGCGCCGGTGACCGCGGCCTCGCGGGCGTCGCGCAGCGCGTCGGCGTCCTCGGTGCGCCCGTCGCGCAGCGCCTTGACCTCGGCCTCGAGGACCTGGATCAGCTCCTCCTTGTAGCCGATGTCATAGCCGGCGCGGCGCAGCGCCGCGTCGACCTGCGCCATCCGGTACCCGCGGAGGGTGGTGTCGAAGCGGACCTGCCCGACGTCGCCCTCGACCAGAGGGCGGGAGGACGGCAGGGGCACCGCGCGCCCGTCGGGCTCGTGGCCTTCGATCCCCGGGTCGTCGCCGGTGATCAACAAGGACACGCCGAACCCGATGGCCCCGACGACCACGGCGGCGATCAACACCAGGAGGAACTCAGCCATAGGGGGAATCGTGGCACGCTGACTGGGCGCGGGCGACCCCGGCACACCCATCTGAAGGAAAGACGGAGGATCCATGATGTTTCGGCTGGGCGGCCGGCAGTTCACCGACAGTGACTACGCGGTGATGGCGATCGTGAACCGGACGCCGGACTCGTTCTTCGACAAGGGCGCGACGTTCGCCGAGGACGCCGCGCTGCGGGCGGTCGAGGCGGCGGTCGGCGAGGGCGCGGACATCATCGACATCGGCGGGGTGAAGGCCGGCCCGGGCAGCACCGTGGACGCCGCGGAGGAGCTGCGCCGGACGCTGCCGACGGTCGCGAAGGTCCGGGAACGCTTCCCTGACGTGGTCATCTCCATCGACACGTGGCGGGCGGAGGTGGCCCGGGAGGTGATCGCGGCCGGCGCGGACCTGATCAACGACACGTGGGCGGGCGCCGACCCGGACCTCGCCGTCGTCGCCGCGGAGACCGGCGCGGGCCTGGTCTGCTCCCACGCCGGCGGGCTCACCCCGAGGACCCGCCCGCACCGGGTGGCGTTCGCGGATCCCGTCGAGGATGTCGTACGGACAGTCACCGCCCTCGCCGAGCGGGCGGTCGCCCTGGGGGTCCGCAGGGACGGCATCCTCATCGATCCGGCGCACGACTTCGGGAAAAACACACGGCACTCGCTCGCCATCACCAACCGGCTCGGCGAGATGACCGCGACCGGCTGGCCCGTGCTGGTGGCGCTGTCGAACAAGGACTTCATCGGCGAGACCCTCGACCTGCCGGTCGGCGAGCGCCTGGAGGGCACCCTGGCGGCCACGGCGGTGTCGGCGTGGCTGGGCGCGCGGGTCTTCCGGGCCCATCAGGTGCGCGCGACCCGCCGGGTCCTGGACACGGTGGCGGCGATCAGGGGCGACCGGCAGCCCGCGGTCGCCCGGCGCGGCCTGGCCTGAACCGGAAGAGGACGCGCGTCAGGTCCAGGCCAGGATGCGCTTGCGCCACGCGTACAGGATCCCCAGGGCGAGGACCGCCACGAAGATCGCCATCTCGACGACCGCGGCGGTCCCGAACCCGGGCCGGTCGAAGATCACGGCCCAGGGGAAGAGGAACACGCTCTCCACCGCGAACAGCGCGTACAGGAACGCGTACACGTAGTACCGGATCTGCGCCTGCGCCCAGTCGCCGCCCACCGGGTCGAGCCCGCACTCGTAGGTGTCGAACTTCGCGGCGGTCGCCCCGCTGTCCGCCGATCGGCGCGGTCCCAGCAGCCGAGCGGCCGTAAAGGCGGCCACAAAAACGCCGGCACCGACCAGAAGCAGGAGGCCGAGTGTCGCATAACCGCCTAGATAGCCACTCACGACACGCACCGTACTCGCATAACCACGAACTCCGACATGCCGAAACCAGAACTTGTCTAGATAATGGGGCTTCCTTGCCGTAGGGCAATCAAGCAGCAAGCGGACCGCCGCCAGGATACGAGGACGCCCCCATGGAAGCACCCGCGCGCCGCCGCGCCCGGCTTCGTGCTGCCTTCGTCGCGCTGAGCACCTCCTGCGCGTTGCTCTTCACGCTCACCCCGGCCGCGTACGCGGAACCGGACCCGGAGGAGTCGACCACGGCGCCGACGGAACCGCCGGTCACCACCGAGCCGCCACCGCCGGCCTCGCCGACCGAGAAGCCGACGACGCAGCCCCCGGCGCCGCGCCCGACGACCAAGGCACCGCCGCCGCCGGCGCAGAAGGTGCGCAAGTTCACGGTGTCGGTGAGCGACGTGGTCCTCGGCGACGCGTACTGGCAGGGCAACGGCTCCTCGAAGCTGGTCGTCTCGGTCCAGAACCTCGGCGAGACCCCGGAGACCATCACCGGCTTCTACACCTTCCCCAGCGGGACCCGGGCGACCGGCGGCTACGGCATCGACGGCTGCCGGACCAGCAACGGCACCCTGAGCTTCTCCTGCCCGCTCGCGCCGGGGAAGATCGGCCGGGTCGTGGTCGATGTCGACGTCGCGCCGGACGCCTGGCGGCTGTCCGGGTCCGGCAACGTCACGGCCGTGATGGAGAACTTCCCGGAGAAGGTGCGGAACTTCTCGATCACGTTCAGCACGAAGCCCCCGGTGCCCGGCATCGAGCTGACGGCCGACCCGGTGACCCTCCCGGCGCAGGCGACACCGCGCACCGAGACCGCCACGCTCCAGGTCAAGCTCCGCAACACCGGCTCGGCGAAGGCCGCCGGCGCGGTCGAGGTGGTCACCCCGCCCGGCGTCGACGTGGTGTCGTTCCCGAGCGTCTGCCGGGCACAGCGGAAGCTGTCGCCCGAGCGGTCGCGCTGCGAGCTGGGCGATGTCGCCGCCGGCGCGGAGGTGCCGGCCGGTTTCGTGCTGGCGATCAGCACCTCCGCCCGGGCCGAGGTGCCGCTGACGGGCGCGGTGCACGGCTTCCTGGCGCCGATCGGCCTGGATCCGGTGGAGACCCGCACCGACTACAAGATCACCGGTCCGCCGCTCGCCGGTGAGCTGGAGCTCCCCACCGACGCGCCGGCGTCGCCGGTGGCCGTGACCAGCAGCCAGCTGTCGAGCCTGCCGTTCATCGTCGGGATCATCGGGCTGGTCGCGCTGGTGGGGTTCCTGGTCGTGTTCTCGCTGCGGCGACGCCTGCGGGACGAGTCCGCGACCCCGGACGGGCCCGGCATGCGAGACGATTCCGGTGCACGGGACGACGCGTCCCAGAGGTTGGTACCGGAGTCGCGCAGAAGTGACGAAGATCTACCGCCGCTGCCCCAGCGCACGCCAATTCCCAGGTCGTTGACGCTGCCGCGGCTGCCGAAGGGCCCCGTCGCGGGCTCCGGCTTCCGGCAGCCGGAGGAATAAGCGCAGAATAGTGGTGTTTGCGCGGTTCGACGTCAGCCGCACAAATCCGGGATCCGACGCACAGCGGCACCTGCGAAGGCGGCAGGCGCGGACCTTCGACGTACCCTCTGAGTGTCAGAAGGATCGGGCCGGCTCGACGATGTCGTCGCACCACCGCATCCCCGCTCCGCCGGCTTAAACAGGAGGTCAGCTCACGTGACCAAGCAGGTCCGCCAGCTGGATCGAGTGGTCATCAGGTTCGCTGGCGACTCCGGCGACGGCATGCAGCTCACCGGTGACCGTTTCACCTCGGAAACCGCGCAGCTCGGCAACGACATCTCGACCTTGCCCAACTTCCCCGCGGAGATCCGCGCGCCCGCCGGCACCCTGCCGGGCGTGTCGAGCTTCCAGGTCCACTTCGCCGACTTCGACATCCTGACGCCGGGCGACGCACCCAACGTCCTGGTGGCGATGAACCCGGCGGCGCTGAAGGCCAACCTCGCCGACCTGCCCAAGGGCGCCTCGATCATCGTCAACACCGACGAGTTCACGAAGCGCAACCTGGCGAAGGTCGGCTACGCCAGCAACCCGCTCGAGGACGGCTCGCTCGAGGGCTGGGCCGTCGCGCCGGTCGGGCTGACGTCGATGACCGTGAAGGCGCTGGAGTCGCACGGCGTGTCCAAGAAGGACGCCGAGCGGGCCAAGAACATGTTCGCCCTCGGCCTGCTGTCGTGGATGTACTCCCGCCCGCACGAGTCGACGCTGCGCTTCCTGGAGCGCAAGTTCGCCGCCCGGCCGGAGCTCGTCGCCGCCAACATCGCCGCCTTCAACGCGGGATGGAACTTCGGCGAGACGACCGAGGCGTTCGCGGTCCGCTACGAGGTCAAGCCCGCCAAGATGACCGCAGGCAACTACCGCAACATCACCGGCAACGCCGCGCTCGCTCTCGGTGTCGTCGCCGCAGGTGTACGGGCGGAGCTGCCCGTCTTCCTGGGCGCGTACCCGATCACGCCCGCGTCGGACATCCTGCACGAGCTGAGCAAGCACAAGAAGTTCGGCGTGACGACGGTCCAGGCCGAGGACGAGATCGCCGCGATCGGCGTGGCCCTCGGCGCGTCCTACGGCGGCGCGCTGGGCGTGACGACCACGTCGGGCCCGGGTGTCGCCCTCAAGGGCGAGACCATCTCCCTCGCGGTGGCCCTGGAGCTGCCGCTGCTCGTCATCGACGTGCAGCGGGCCGGCCCGTCCACCGGCCTGCCGACCAAGACCGAGCAGGCCGACCTCAACATGGCGCTGTTCGGCCGGCACGGCGAGGCCCCGGTGGCGGTCATCGCGCCGCGCTCCCCCGCCGACTGCTTCAACGCCGCGATCGAGGCGGCCCGGATCGCGCTGACCTACCGCACCCCGGTGATCCTGCTCTCCGACGGGTACATCGCCAACGGCTCCGAGCCGTGGCGGCTGCCGGAGGTCGCGGACCTGCCGGACCTGCGGACCGAGTTCGCGACCGAGCCCAACAGCGAGGACGGCACGACGTTCCTGCCGTACCTGCGCGACCCGGTGACCCTCGCCCGCCCGTGGGCGGTCCCCGGCACGCCCGGCCTGGAGCACCGCATCGGCGGCCTGGAGAAGGCCGACAAGACCGGCGACATCTCGTACGACCCGGCCAACCACGACTTCATGGTGCGCACCCGCGCCGCGCGGATCGAGGGCATCGAGGTGCCCGACGTCGAGGTCGAGGACCCCGACGGCACCGCCCGCGTGCTGGTGCTCGGCTGGGGCTCCACCTACGGCCCGATCGGCGCCGCCGCGCGGGCCCTGCGCCAGCGCGGGCTGCCGATCGCGCAGGCGCACCTGCGGCACCTGTCGCCGATGCCGAAGAACCTCGGCGCGGTGCTCGCGGGCTACGACAAGGTCGTCATCCCCGAGATGAACCTCGGCCAGCTGGCCGGCGTCATCCGTTCGAAGTTCCTGATCGACGCGATCGCGTACAACCAGGTCCGCGGCCTGCCCTTCACCGCCGCGGAGCTGGAGTCCGTGCTGGAGGAAGTGGTCAAGAATGCCTGAGGCACTCAAGCTGACGACGAAGGACTTCAAGTCCGACCAGGAGGTGCGCTGGTGCCCCGGCTGCGGGGACTACGCGATCCTGGCCGCGGTCCAGTCGTTCATGCCGGAGCTCGGCATCCCGCGCGAGCAGATCGTGTTCGTCTCCGGCATCGGCTGCTCGTCGCGGTTCCCGTACTACATGAACACCTACGGCATGCACTCGATCCACGGCCGCGCGCCGGCGATCGCGAGCGGCCTGTCGGTGTCCCGCCCCGACCTGTCGGTGTGGGTGGTGACCGGCGACGGTGACGCGCTGTCGATCGGCGGCAACCACCTGATCCACGCGCTGCGCCGCAACGTCAACCTGAAGATCCTGCTGTTCAACAACAAGATCTACGGCCTGACGAAGGGGCAGTACTCGCCCACGTCGGAGATCGGCAAGATCACGAAGTCGACGCCGGCGGGCTCGGCGGACTCGCCGTTCAACCCGATCTCCCTGGCCCTGGGCGCGGAGGCGAGCTTCGTCGCCCGCACCATCGACTCCGACCGCAAGCACCTGCAGTCGGTGCTGCGGGCCGCGGCCGATCACCGCGGGTCGGCGTTCGTGGAGATCTACCAGAACTGCAACATCTTCAACGACGGCGCGTTCGACGCGCTGAAGGAGCCCGCCACCCGGGACGACTTCACGATCCGCCTGGAGCACGGCCAGCCGATCACGTTCGGCAAGGACGGCGAGTGGGCGGTGACGCACCCGCCGGGCGGCTTCGGCCTGTCCGTGGTGCCGACGGCGTCGGCGGCGCCGGAGGAGATCGTCGTGCACGACGAGTCGGTCGCCGAGCCGGCGTACGCGTTCGCGCTGTCCCGGCTGCCGGGCCTCGACCTGCGCAACACGCCGATCGGGGTGTTCCGCAAGGTGGAGCGGCCCGCCTACGACGACCTGGTCCGCGACCAGCTCACCGCGGCGAAGGCCAAGGCGAAGGGCACCCCCGAGGAGGAGCTCGGCGCCCTGCTCAACAGCGGCGACACCTGGACCATCCTGTAGACCATCCTGTAGACCATCCTGTTGGACCGTCCTGTAGGCAACCTGTACGGGAGCCGATGCGTCTGAAGAGGTAGCGCACCGACACGTCGGTGAGCCCTCCCTGAGGTGGGGTGGCAGTGCAACGGGGTAACCCCCCGGCGGGCTGTCACCCCATCTGGCTGTCCGGCTCTGGTTACTCGGCGGCGGAGAAGCGGATCGAGCCGGCCACCAGGTCCGGGTGCTCGATCGTCAGGGCCAGGGCCACCGACTCCTCCAGGCCCAGCGCGCCACCGGCGGCGTAGGCCTCGTCGAAGTCCGCGTCACCCATCGCGGTGCGCAGCGCGGCCTGCTGCTCCGTCCAGTACGCGCCGAACCCGCCGGCGGAGCAGCGCAGCCGCACCCTGGCCGCCTGGGCGGCGCCGAAGAGCCGCGCCGCGGTGCCGGCCTCGCCGGCGAGGGAGCAGCGCACCGCGATCGCCATCAGCGCCTCGCACACCCGCAGGTGGAAGCCGAAGCTCATCCGCGACCGCAGCGCCACGATCAGGTGGTCGTGCGCCGCGACCAGGTCGCCGCGGGACAGCGCGACCATGCCGAGCAGCATGTCGACGGTGCGCCGGCCGCGCTCCGTCGGGCGGGAGTTCTCCAGCGTGCGGGCGGACGCCAGCAGGTCGGCGGCCTCGTCGAGCGCGCCGCGGCGCCACAGCAGCTGCGCGAGGGCGTAGACGGCGAAGAGCGTCTCCCCGGCGACGCCCTGCTCCTCGGCGAGGGCGATCACCTCCCGGCAGCCGCGCTCGGCCTCGTCGAAGCGGCCCATGTCCAGCAGCGGCGCGCCCCGCCCGGCGAGCACCCGCGCGAGCAGCCCGGGGTCGCCGGCCCGGCGCGCCGCGGCCTCGGCCCGCTGCGAGAAGCGCAGCTCCTCGACCGTCTCACCGTCGGCACCCGCGTGCAGGGAGTGCATGTGGTAGGCCGCCGCGAGCTCCGCGTCGGGGACGGGCTCACCGGTCGCGCTGATCCGCTCGTACAGGCGGAACAGCCACATGCGACCCTCACGGACCAGGCCGCGCTCCCGCCACCACTGGTCGAGCGCGCCGGCGACGGCGAGGCCCTGCCGGGCGCTGCCGCGGGTCACGGTCCAGTGCAGGGCCGCCCGCAGCTCGTCGGCGAGCGGGTCGAGGGTGTAGAGCGACAGCGTGACGGGCCGGCCCTCGGCGTCGACGTGGGCGTCGTGCGCGGCCTGCAGGCACCAGGCGACGTGCCGCTCCCGGGCCGGCTCCTCCTCGCCGGCCTCGACGAGGCGGCGGGCGGCGTAGGCGCGGATCGGGTCGAGCATGCGGTAGGTCGCGTTCGTCGCGCCGGCCTCCGCCTGCAGCAGGGACTTGTCGACGAGGGTCGCGAGCGGGTCGAGGGGGTCGCCGTCGTGCAGCCACTCGATCGCGGGCAGGTCGACGGGGCTGGCGAAGACCGACAGCCGGCGCAGCAGCCGGGCGGCGCGGTCGTCGAGCGTCCGGTAGGACCAGTCCACGGCGGCCTGCATCGTGCGGTGCCGGTTGCCGGGGACGTCGGCGTCGGACGGGGCGCCGCGGCCGGCGTCCAGGGTGCCGAGGACGTCGTCGATGCGGGCGGCGAGCTGCGCGGCGGACAGCAGCCGCAGCCGCGCCGCGGCGAGCTCCAGCGCGAGCGGCAGCCCTTCCAGGGCCTCGGCGACCCGGGTGAGCTGGGCGATGTCGCCGGGCTCGGCGGGCCGGCCGCCCCGCGCGGCGGAGGCCCGGTCGACCAGCAGCGCGACGGCGTCGCTGAACCCGCCGCCGCTGGCCGCCTCGACCGACAGCGGCGGGATCCGCCAGACCACCTCGCCGGCGAGGCCGAGCGGCTCGCGGCTGGTCGCCAGGACGGTGACCTCCGGTCCGGTGGACAGCAGCCGCGACACGAGCCGGCGGGCCGCGGGCAGCTGCGCGTCGGACGTGTCGAGCAGGAACAGCATCCGCCGGTCGCGGACGTGGTCGGCGAGGGTCTGGATGACGGGCCGGCCCGGCTCGGGGCGCAGCCCGGCGGCGGCCGCGACGGCGACGTCGACGAGGTCGCTGGTCGGGACGGCGCTGAGGTCGGCGAACCAGACCCCGTCGCGGAACTGCTCGACGAGCTCACCGGCGGCCTCGACGGCGAGGCGGGTCTTGCCCGCGCCGCCGGCGCCGACGACGGTGACGATGCGATGGGAGCCGACGAGGTCGCGCACGGCGGCGCGTTCGGCGGCGCGGCCGATGAACCGGGTCGTCTGCACCGGCAGGTTGTGGGCGGGCGCGTCGATGGTGCGCGGCCGGGGGAACTGGCGGTCCAGGCCCGGGGCGACCAGCTGGAAGATCCGCTCGCAGCCGTCGAAGCCGCGCAGCCGGTGCAGGCCCAGGTCGAGCAGGTAGGCGTCGTCGCCGAGGGCGCCGTCGAGTCCGCCGACGCGGCCGGCGGTGGCCGCGGAGCACAGGACCTGCCCGCCGTGGGCGGCGGCGGCGACGCGGGCAGCGCGGTGCACCTCGGGCGACGTGTACTCCCCGCCGTAGGGCTCGGCGAACCCGGTGTGCAGGCCCATGCGGACCCTCGGCCGGGCGTCGGACCCGTCGGGCGCGGCCGGCCAGTCGTGGGCGGCGAGCTCGCGCTGCGCCTCGATGCAGGCGGTGAGCGCGGCGGCGGCGTCGGCGAACGCGACGAAGAGCGAGTCACCCTCGGTGAAGAGTTCAACACCTTCCGCTTTGGACAGTGCGCGACGGATCACCTGCCGGTGCTCCTGGAGCACCGGCCGGTATCCCGCGCCGAGCATCTGGGCAAGTCGAGTCGAGCCCTCGATGTCGGTGAACAGGAATGTCACCAGCCCGCTGGGCAGATGCGTCCGCGCCGACACGTGAAACCCCCGCCTCCCTTTTCAGGCGTGACCCATGTTTCCCCACCCCTGGGTCACGCGCATCGTAGAAACGGTCCCCAACCGGTCGTCCTCAAGGTCGGACAGACGTTGGTCTGCACTCTTCCAAGCAGGTCAGCAAGCATACGGGGGTGAAGCTCGAGTGGGTTTCGCGTGACGTAACGACAACGTGACCGGCCGAGTTGTGGCACGCTGGGCCACAACATCAAAGCCGTCCGGCGGTTATTGCGAAACCGGCCCGTAACAATGCATCAACAACCGCACGAGCCGCCGCAACATCCACCACCGGAAGGACGCTGCGAGATGCCCGCGGCGTTGACGCCATTGACGGCGACCGTCGACAGCAACTTCACCGTGTCGTCGTGGCCCGCCGGACACGCGGCGTTCGCATTGGCTTCAGCCATCGGCCGCTGGACTTCGAACGTGTCGCCGCAGGCCCTGCACCGGTACTCGTAACGAGGCATCCCCACAGGTTAGGCGACGGTGACACGTGCGCGGCAAGTACGGAATACTCGACGGGTGGCACAGAACCGCGGTCCCCGGTCCGACGAGCAACAACCCACCACAGTGGACACACTCTCGGTGACCGCGATCCGCTCACCCGCGCCGGATGAAGACCCCATTCCGGGAGATCTGCCGCCGAAGCGCGGCAAAAGAGCGGCGAAAAACGACAAATCCACCACCGACAATGCCGAGGCCGCGTCACCGAGCGTGCCGTCGCAGCGCCACGTCCCGAAGCACGCCGCGAAGGAGCCCGGCGACCCGGCGCCCACGACACCGGCACCCACGGCACCGGCGCCGGCGACCACCGGGAAGCCGGACGCGCCCGCCGACGTCCTGCAGAGCCGGCCGGCCCGCTTCGAGGGGCTGCGGGTGTGGCTGCGCCGGCCCGGCGGCCGGATGCTCGTCGCCGGCCTCGCGCTCGCCCTGGTGCTCGGCGCCGCCTACGCGTCCGGCAAGTACCTCGTCCCGGCCGTGTCCGAGCCGCAGGCCGGCGGCTCCGCCCCGCCGCCGCCGACCGCGACCCCGGGCGGGATCGAGACCGGCGACGCGCCCGTGCCGCAGGCACCGCCGACGACGTTCAGCCCGCCCGCCGGCACGAAGGAGCGCCCGTCGGACGTCCTGGCCGCGTGGGCCGGCCCGCGCGCGGTGAAGCTCAACATCCCGCCGGTGTCGCTGCAGGCGTACGGGTACGCGGAGCTGATCACCGCCCGCACCACGCCGGGCTGCAAGCTGACCTGGACCACGCTCGCCGGCATCGCGAAGATCGAGTCGGACCACGGCCGGACGGGCGGCGCGCTGGTGCAGGACGACGGCAAGTCGCTGCCGGCGATCATCGGCCCGCCGCTGGACGGGCAGAGCAACCGGCAGGCGATCAAGGACACCGACGGCGGCGCGATCGACACCGACAAGACCTGGGACCGGGCGGTCGGGCCGATGCAGTTCCTGCCGAGCACCTGGAAGCAGTACGGGATCGACGCCGACGCCGACGGGGTGACCGACGTCAACGACATCGACGACGCGGCCCTGACCGCGGCCGCGTACCTGTGCGCCGGCGGCCGCGACCTGTCCACGGTGGAGGGTTGGAACGCCGCCATCCGCTCGTACAACATCCCCGACGAGTACCGCACGGCGGTCTTCAACGCGACGAACGACTACGGCCGCCGGGACCGCACGGCGTAGATTCGCGTACATGAAAGGCCACGCTCTGCGGCGCGGTACTTCCGCTGAGCCACAAAGGTAGGCAAGCTTGACTCCGTGATGGTGCGCGAGTGGGACCCGGGGACCGCGACCGCGGCTGAGATCGAGGCGGTGCTGCGGTCCCTCAACGAGATCGTGGCGTTCGACGTGCCCGAGGATCCGCCGTGGCGCGACGTCAAGTTCCGGGAGTATCTCGCGGTCACGATGCCGGGCGAGCGGCGCACGTCGTGGCTGGCCGTCGACGGGTCCGGTGACGTGCTCGGCCACGCGAGCCTGCTCGCGCTGGAGGAGATCGGCGTGCTGGAGCTGTCGGTGCGCCCCGCGGCCCGCCGCGGGCACGTCGGCACGGCGCTGCTGGCCGCGGTGGCCCGCCGGGCCGCCGAGGAGGGCTTCGAGTCCGTCGGCGTCGAGGTGATCGGCGGCACCCCGAGCGTCAAGTTCTTCGAGTCGTTCGGCTTCGAGTGCGCGTTCATCGAGCAGCGCAACCTGCTGGACCTGGGCGGGGTCGACTGGCTGCGGCTGGGCGAGATGGCGGCCGGCATCGGCGCGGGCTACCGGGTCGAGTACCACCCGGGCGGCCCGCCGGAGCAGCACTACGCGGCCTACGCGGCGGCGAAGGAGGCGGCGCGGGCGTCCGTCGTGGCGGACCTGGAGCTGCGACCCAGCTCCTACGACGCGGAGCGGCTGCGGGCGAGCCTGGGGACGCTGCACGCGCGCGGCCTCAAGCCGTACATCGTCCTCGCGGTGCACGAGGCGTCCGACACGATCGCGGGGCTCACCGAGGTCGTCGTCCCGGCGCAGCGGCCGACCCGCGCCGACCAGTACGACACCATCGAGGTGCCGACGCACCGCGGCTACGGCATCAGCCGGGCGATCAAGGCGCGGATGCTCTTCGAGCTGCGGGCCGCCGAGCCGCACCTGCTGGACGTGCAGACGTGGAACGCGACGGAGAACGAGCCGCTGCTGAAGGTCAACGCCGAGCTGGGCTTCAAGCCGGACCGCGAGTGGCGCGAGTACGACGCCGACGTCATCGACCTGCTCCGCCGGCTGAAGTAGCCGGACCTCGGCGTCGGATCAGCTGGGTGCCCAGGGGCCTTGGACGAAGGTCCCTTCCTTGGTGAACGGGAACGAGTTGTACTGGCACCCGTTCAGCGCGATCGTCTGCGTCTGCATGATCGGCGCCGGCCCGGAGCCCGGGCACTTCATGTGGTCGAAGCCCAGGAAGTGGCCCATCTCGTGGTTCACGGTGTTGGCGTGGAAGTCCACGCTCGGCGCCCCGTCGATGCCCTTCAGCCAGCGGCGCAGGTTGAGCAGGATGGTCTGCCCGTAGCGGCACGAGTAGATGCCCTGGGTGTCGACGCCCACGGCCTTGCACAGCTTGTCGACGGTGCCGGGGGTGGCCAGCCGCAGCCGCACGCTGTAGTCCTCGCCGCTGACCCGCTGGAAGGACCAGCTGGCGTCGGCGAGCTTGTTGGACGGGTAGGTCACCGGGTGCTCGGCCGACGCGGTCCAGCCGAGCTCCGCGCCGAGGGCCCGCTCGACCTCGGCGGCGGTCTTCTCGGCCGTCCAGACCGGGTTGGCGCCCCACTGGATGCCGTTCTCGACCTCGACGCGGTACTTCACCAGCGTCGCGCCGGTGCCGACGATCGCGGTGCCGCCGCCCGCGACGGCGAACGTGCCGGCGGCGGTCGCCGGGACGCCGTCGCCGGCCGGCGGGGGCGGCTTCGCGCCGCCGGTGTCGCCGCCGGCGTTGACCTGCTTCTTGAGCGTGGAGGACGGCTTCGGGGCCGGCTTCTTGCTGGGTGACGGCTTGGCCGACGGTGACGCCGACGGCGACGCCGGCTCGACCACGGCGACGGCCGGCGCCTCGCTCGGCGGCGGCGGCGCGGCCGTGTCCGTCGTGTCGGACTTGTCGCCGCAACCTGCCAGCCCGGCCGAGACGATCAACGCCAGTGTGAGCCCCGCTCGTGTCCCCCGCACCCGGCCACCCTAACCCTCGCCGCCAAGCGGAAGGGGCCCCGGGCGCGTGCCCGGGGCCCCTTTGTGGAGCGGGTTCGTTACGGCAGGGTCCACTTCTGGTTCGCCGGCACCGGCGAGACGCAGGTCCACAGGTGCACGACGGTGCTGTCCGCGGAGTTGTTGCCGGACACGTCGAGGCACTTGCCGGACTGCGGGTTGCGCAGCGTGCCGTCGGCGTTCGGCGCCCAGTTCTGCGCGCCGGAGCCGTTGCACGTCCACAGCTGGATCTTCGTGCCGTCGGCGCTACCGCCACCGGACACGTCCAGGCACTTGCCGAGGGCCCGCAGGGTCTGGCCGTTGCGGGTCCAGGTCTGCGCGCCGGAGCCGTTGCAGGTGTAGATCTGGATCTGGGTGCCGTCGGCGGTGCCGCTGGAGCGGACGTCGAGGCACTTGCCGGCCAGGCCCTTGATCGGCCCGACCCCGGTCGGCGGCGTCGAGGTCTTCACGAACGTGATGTCGTCGACGTCGAAGAGGCCGGTGCCCGTGCCGGTGAACGTGAGGAAGATGTTCGCGTTGCCGGACGGGACGCCGGTCAGCGTGGTCGTCACGTTGGCGTAGGTGTCCCAGCTGCCGGTGTTCGGCACGTTGACGGTGCCGAGGATCGTCCCGGTCTGCGAGCCGTTGCGGATCTGGATCTGGCCGCCGGGCCCGCCGGACACGACCCGCGCCCGGAAGGACGTGGCGCCGCCGACGTTCACGTTGTTGTAGCCGGCCCAGTCACCCGGGTCGATGTAGCCGAGGGTCTGGCCGTTGTTGGCGCCGGCCTTGGTGAAGGCCTGCGCGCCGTTGACCGAGCTGAAGGACTCGGCCTGCACGGTCACGTCGGTCGACGGGTTCCCGCCGAGGTCCTTGATCCGGACGTTGCGGAACGAGGCCGTGTCACCGCTGCCGTGGTTCTGGATGCCGATGTACCCGTCGAGGTTGCGGGCCGGGTCGGTGTTGGTGAAGTCGTTGATCAGGCTGCCGTTGAGGTACACCCGGATCCGCTGCCCCTCGACGAGCAGCTCGTAGGTGTTCCATTCGCCGGCCGGGTTGAGCGCCGCGTCGCGGGCCGCGATGTCCGCGGACTTGAACGTGTAGATGGCGCCCGTGGTGCGGTCCGCGGCGTCGGTCGCGTCGATCTGGATCTCGTACCCCTGGTTGACGGCGACCCACGGGTCGGTGCCCGGGTTCGGGAAGCCGACGAAGATGCCGGAGTTGCTGTCGCCGGTGAGCCGCCAGTCCGCCTTCAGCGAGTACGACGTGTACTGCTTCGCGCTGTACCAGAACAGGCCCATGCCGCCGACGGAGGTCAGCGTCGCGTCGCTGTTGGTGAAGCTGCCGGGGCCGGCCTGCGACCAGCCGGTCGTGGCGCCGTTGTAGATCGCGGTGTAGCCGCTCTCGGGACGGCAGTCCGCCTTGGCGCGCTTGGCGGCGTACCGGATGCCGCCGAGGAGCTCGTTGCGGAAGTTGCCGTCGGAGTACGACTCCTGCGTGTGCCCGAAGCCGGTGTAGAACGACCGGCCGCTGTCGATCGTCTTGCACCAGGTGATCGGGTGGTCGGCGCCCATCGACCCACCGGAGTAGGACGACTCGTCCAGGGTCGCCAGGACGCGGGCGCTGCTGCGCGGGTTGGTCTGGTAGTTGTACAGCTCGTCCGTGCGGGTCCAGGTCTGCGGCAGGTGCGCCGTGGCCGGGTGGGCCCGGTTCTCGGTCTTCGAGTTGACCTGCTGGATCGCCGGGTGCGAGGCGAACCACGCGCCGACGAGGTTGCCGTAGAACGGCCAGCTGTACTCGGTGTCGGCGGCCGCGTGGACACCGACGTATCCCCCGCCGCCGCGCACGTACGACTCGAACGCCGTCTGCTGGGTGTCGTTGAGCACGTCACCGGTGGTGTTGAGGAAGACGACCGCCTCGTACTGCGCGAGGTTGCCGGTGGTGAACGCGTTGGCGTCCTCGGTGGCGGTCACGGTGAAGTTGTTGGCCGCGCCCAGCTGCTGGATCGCGGTGATGCCCGCCGGGATCGCGTCGTGGCGGAAGCCGGCGGTCTTGGAGAACACGAGCACGTCGTAGGGCGCGTCGGCGGCGACGGCCGGGCTGGCGGTGTACAGCGAGCATGCGGCGAGGGCGATGGCGGCGCCCGCTCCGGCGAGGATTCTGCGCACTGAATCTCCTTAGCAGGGAGGGAGGCGCCCGTGTGGCGGCACGGGCGCCCGATCACCTCGTTAGGGCAGGGTCCACTTCTGGTTGGCGGGTGCCGGACTGACGCAGGTCCACAGGTGCACGACGGTGCTGTCCGCGGAGTTGTTACCGGACACGTCGAGGCACTTGCCGGACTGCGGGTTGCGCAGCGTGCCGTCGGCGTTCGGCGCCCAGTTCTGCGCGCCGGACCCGTTGCACGTCCACAGCTGGATCTTCGTGCCGTCGGCGCTGCCGCCACCGGACACGTCCAGGCACTTCCCGAGGGACTGCAGCGTCTGACCGGACCTGGTCCAGGTCTGCGCGTTGGTGCCGTTGCAGGTGTACAGCTGAATCTGCGTGCCGTCGGCCGTGGCTGCGCTGCGCACGTCGAGACACTTGCCGGCGAGACCCTTGACCGGGCCGATGCCGCTGCTGCTGGTCGTGAAGGTGAAGCTGTCCACGTCGAACAGCGCGGCGGTGCCGGTGCCGGCGAACGTCACGAACAGCGACGTGGTGCCGGCCGGCGCGCCGGAGATCGGCGCGGTCACCGTCGTGAACGTCTCCCACGAGCCCGTCACCGGGATCGTCACGGAGCCGATGATCGGGCCCGTCGCCGAGCCCGTGCGGAACTGCACGGTGCCGCCGATGCCGCCGGACGACGCCCGGACGGAGACCGAGGTCGCGTTGTTCAGCTTGTACGGGTCGAACTGGATCCAGTCGCCGTTGTTGATGTCGCCGACCGTCTTGCCGCCCTCGGCCGTCGTCTTGCTGAACGTGTTGATGCCCGACGACGTCTTGAAGTGCTCCGCCTGCCGCTTGCGCGGCTGGAGGATGTTCTGCGCGTGGACGGTCAGCCCGCCCTTGTCGGTGTACTGCGCGTCGAAGATCGGGAAGATGTTCGCCGCGTCGTCGTGCTCACCGTCGACCGGGATGTTGATCGTGCCGGTGCAGCCGTTCTGCGAGGTGATCTGGTGGGCGTGCTGGTCGTGGCCGAGCACGTAGGTCATGGTGACCTTCGTGCAGTCGATCGCCCCGTCCTCGGGGTCGGTGACCGTGACGCTCCACGGCACGCTGTCGCCGAACGAGACCAGCTGGCCGCTCGCCGGGGCGTTGACGACGACCGTCGGCGCGGTGTTGCCGACGCTGATCAGCACGCTGGACGTGGCCGGGGCGTTCTGGTTGTCCCGCACCGTCAGCGTCGCGTTGTAGGTGCCGTTCGTGGTGTACGTGAACGACGGGTTCGCCGCGGTGGAGTCCTGCGTGCCGTTGCCGTCGAAGTCCCACGAGTACGTCAGCGGACCGCCCTCCGGGTCGCTGGACCCGGCGGAGGAGAACGTCACCGCGAGCGGCGCGGCGCCCGAGGTCTTGTTCGCGCTCGCGACTGCGGTCGGCGCGCGGTTGCCGCCGCCCACGTAGTCGTAGCGGTACAGGGCCGAGTTGGCGTCGCCGTTGAAGTAGCCGGTGCCGTAGTCCAGGACGTACAGCGCGCCGTCGGGGCCGAACTGCATGTCCATGACCTGCTTGCCGCCCCACGGGAACGTGTCGATCGCGCCGCGGGTGCCGTCGCTGTTGACGACGATCGGCTTGATCCAGCCACGCCCGAACTCACCGGCGAAGAACATGCCGTTGAAGCTGGCCGGGAACTTCGTCGCCGACGGGTTGGCCGCGTCGTAGCGGTACACGGGGCCGCCCATCGGCGACTCGGAGCCGCCGCCGAACTCCGCCGGGGTGCCGGAGTCGCCGCCGTACTTGATCCACGCCGGCCGCGCCGCGGGCAGGGTGCCCAGGCCGGTGTTGCGGAACGAGTTGTTCGTCGGCCCGCCGGCGCAGTTGTACTTGGCGCCACCGGTACCAGCGGCGAAGTCCCACTCGTTGTAGATCTCGGTGCTGGTGTTCGAGCCGGTGCAGTACGGCCAGCCGTAGTTGCCAGGCGACGTGATCCGGTTGAACTCGACCTGCCCGGACGGGCCGCGGTTGGCGTTGGTGGTGCCGGCGTCGGGGCCGTAGTCACCGACGTAGACGACGCCGGTGGCCTTGTCGACGCTCATGCGGAACGGGTTGCGGAAGCCCATCGCGTAGATCTCGGCCCGGGTGTTCGCCGTCCCCGGCGCGAACAGGTTCCCGGACGGGATGCTGTACGTGCC